>DAIPLE010000063.1:0-10590 GCA_036769425.1 Actinomycetota bacterium | reverse complement strand
CCTCGTGGGCGGCGTCGATGGACACGTACTCGTCCCACACGTCGTCCAGGACCGCCGCGGGGTCACGGGCGAACGGGTTCCCCCAGCCGCCACCACCCCCGAACCGGTACACCAGCGCGTCGCCGGTCGCCATCTCCACGCCCGCGACCGACGGGGCGACCTTGACCTCCCGGGGGGTGCCGGCGCTGATCACGCACGAATCGGGGGAGCCGTTGCTGCCGCCGGCGATGCCGGGGTGGGTGTGGCGCTGGTTCACCACGTACTGGTTGACCGAGGTGGGTGTACGGACCTCTTTGACGAACTCCGAGCCGCAGCCCCCGCGCCACTGGCCCGCGCCACCCGAATCGGTCAGGTAGTTGCGGCCCCGCAGCAGGTGCGGGAACAGCGCCTCGTTGATCTCGGCCGAGGCTTTGATGAGGTTGCCGTTCGAGGCGACGAGCGCCCCCCAGCCGTCGACGTCGCGCACCGCGTTGACCCAACCGGCGTTGACCTCGCCACCATGGTCGAAGAACGGTTCCCCGGTGCGGGGATCGAGGTCGCCCCACATCTGACGGGGACTCCCGTACTTGTAGGTCTGGGGGGCGCAACGGTCGGGGAGGATCTGCGCCATCGCCAACGCGACGGCGTCACCGACCTCGACGCCGGGATGGTGGGTGCCGCTGCTGACCGGCTTGCCTTCGGTCGGGTTGACGCACGTGCCTTCGGGGACCCGCAGCTCGACACAGTCGAAGAACCCCTCGTTCTTCGGGATCGACGGGTCGACCAGGCTGGCGAGCTGGGCGATGGTGTAGCCGCGGGTGTTGCCAAAGGTCGACCAAGCCTGGATCTCAGGCCGGCGGTCCGAGCCGTCGAAATCGACGATGAGATGATCGCCGTCGACGGTCACCGCGACATGGACGTGGATGTCCTCGTTACCGGCCGGGTCGGCGTCGACGAACACGTCCGCCTCGTACCGGCCATCGGGCCAACGAGCGATCTCGGCCGCGAACCGGCGGTGCGCGTCGTCGATGGTCCAGTCGACCGCGGCTCGTACGGTGTCGACGCCGTACGCGGCGATGACGTCACCGAGGCGTCGGGCACCGAGCTGCGCCGCGCCCACCTGGGCTCGAAGATCGCCGATGAACCCGGCGAGACGGTTGTTGGCCCGCATGGTGAGCACCACGTCGCGTCGTTCCCGCCCGGCTTCGATGATCTTCAGGAGCGGATAGCGGGTGCCCTCGGACCAGATGTCTTTGGCGAACACGTTGTAACCGCCGGCGAGCGCCCCGCCGGTGTCGCCGTGATGACACTGGATCGACGCGACCAGCACGAGCTCGTCACCAGCGAACACGGGAGCGAAGACGTTGAAGTCGGGAAGGTGACCACCCCCGTGATAGGGGTCGTTGGCGACGAGGACATCGCCGGGGTAGAGCTCGCCGGCGAGGAAGTCGAGCGCGAACCGCACCGGCAGGGTGCTCGACAGCATGAACTGCGGGATCCCGACCGACAACGCCGCGAGGCGACCGTGCCCGTCGAGGATCGTGGCGTTGCGCTCGTTGCTCTGGTTCAAGATCGGTGTCGTCGCGGTGCGCGACACGAACGTCGCCATCTCGAAGCAGATCGTCTCGAGCATCGACCGGACGACCTCGGCCGTGACCGAGTCGACCGTGGTGCGTGCCTCAGCCACGAAGCACGCGGCCGGGGCGCGACTCGAGCGCCTCGGGGAGCGGCGCGTCATCCTCTCGGATCGGGGTCCCGTTCACGACGACATGGGTGATTCCTTGCGGCGAATCGGCGACCAGGCGCTCACCATCGGCCGGGAAGTCCCGGACCCGGCGCAGCCCGCCGGGGGCGACCGTGTCGGGGTCGAAGACGGTCACGTCCGCGGCCCGGCCCGGCGCGAGGACTCCTCGGTCCGAGAATCCGAACACCGATGCCGGCTCACCGGTCAGCTTGTGGACGGCGTGCTCGAGGGTGATCACCTCGCGGTCGCGGACCCAGTTGCCGAGCAGGTCGGTGGGCAGGCACGCGTCGCAGAGCTGCCCGACGTGCGCGCCGGCGTCGGAGAGGCCGATGAGCATCCCGTCCGCGGCGAGGAGGGTGGCGATCATGTCCTCGTCGTCGTTGGCGAGGATGCTGCGAACCCGGGTCGTCAGGTCGTCCTCCAGGGCGAGGTCGAGGAGCGCGCCGAGCGGTTCAGCGCCCCGCTCCGCGGCGAGATCGGCGACGTTGCGGCCTTCCAGTTCAGGGTGGTGGGCGCTCTCGGTGATCGTCACTGTCTCCCACTTCGGTCGGAACACGCGACCGTGGGCCAGCTCGTCTTGTGCGACGCGCCGCCACGCCGGGTCGCGGAACGCCGCGATGCGCTCCGCGGCGGGCCGGTCGATGAGCGCTCGGAACGACGGGACGGTGTTGAACGTGAACGGCTCGCTCATCGTCATCTGGAACGTGAGCGGCCGGCACGTGATCTGGGGCCAGACGTCGACGCCGTCGGCGCGTTCCTCGGCGTTCAACTTCGCCATGGCCGGCGCGAATGGGGATCCTTTGATGGTCAGCAGCGCGGTCCAGGTGAACGGTCGGCCGACGCGTCGCTGGAGGGCGTAGACGTCGTGGTGGCTGATCCGTTCCCCTGGCGTCAGCTCGGCGACCCCGCGACCGAGCTCGGCCAGCGGCTGGAGGAGCGCCTCCAGCTCGGCGAGGCCCGCCAGCCGGGACGGCACCGGTCGGCCCCCGTCCCCGGAGTGGGTCGGAGCCGAGCTGGTCGCGAACCCGGCGGCGCCCGCCGCGACGCCCTCGCGCACGACGGCGGCCATCCGGGCCAGCTCGTCGTCGGTCGGCTGCTCGCGTTCGTAGCCCTCGTCGCCCATCACGAAGAGCCGCACCGCGGTGTGCCCGACGTAGGCGGTGTAGTTCAGGGCCGTGCCGTGCCGCTCGACGGTGTCGAGGTACTCGGGGAACGTCTCGAACTCCCACGGGATCCCGGCTTCGAGCGTCGAGAGGCTCATGTCCTCGACGTGCTGGAGGGTGCGTCCGATGAGGGAGCGATGTTCGGCCCGACACGGCGCGATGGAGAACCCGCAGTTCCCGGCGACGACGGTCGTGACCCCGTGCCACGACGACGGGGTGAGCGCCGGATCCCAGAACACCTGGGCGTCGTAGTGGGTGTGGATGTCGATGAACCCGGGTGTGACGACGTGGCCCGAGGCGTCGAGCTCGCGGCGGCCGGACAGACCCGGACCGATCTCGGCGATCTGGTCGCCGTCGATCGCGACGTCGGCTCGGCGGCCCGGTCCGCCGGTCCCGTCGATGACGGTCCCGCCCCGGATCACCAGGTCGTGCGCCATCCCCCGAACCTCCTCGTCCCGTCGACCCGGTCGGCTCGTCGGACTGGTCGGCGAGCGCTCGCCCGAGGCGGTCTATGGGACCCTATTACGCTGCCGCGCCGTGGCCTCGCTGCGCGCCGCTAGCCGCCCGGACCGGGCACGGGATCGAACATGACCGCGATCCCCGAGGCCATGCGCGCCGCGGTCTATCGCCAGCAGGGCGAGCTCGACGTCGAGGAACGACCGGTTCCCGCGGTCGGACCCCACGACGTGCTGCTCGAGGTCAGCCACTGCGGGATCTGCGGCAGCGACATCCACTTCGTGCTCGAGGGTTGGGGTCAGCCGGGCTCGGTCGAGGGTCACGAGTGGGCGGGACGGGTCGTCGCCGTCGGTGACGCGGTGACCCGCTGGTCGGTCGGCGACGAGGTCGTCGGCGGGCCCAGTCCCCGCTGTGGTGAGTGCGAGTACTGCCGAGCCGGTCGTCCCTCGCTGTGCACCGCTCGCAACACGCCCGGGATCAGCGCGCACGCCGACGGGGCGTTCGCCGAGTACACGCTCTCCGACGAGCGGGGCCTGCGACGCGTGCCCGACGGCCTGTCCTTGCGTGCGGCGGCCCTCGCTGAACCGCTAGCGGTCGCGCTCCACGGCTTGACCCGCGGGGGCGTCCACGCCGGCCAGCGGCTCCTGGTGACCGGCGCGGGCCCGATCGGCGCCTTGAGCGTGGCCGCGGCCCGCGCCCGTGGCGTCACCGACATCGTGGTCAGCGAGCCCCATCCGCGACGACGGGCGCTCGCCGAGCGACTCGGTGCCGTTGTGGTCGAGCCCGACACGCTGGTGGCGTCCCGATCCCCGGGTGACGTCGTCGCCGAACCCTTCGACGTGGCGCTCGAATGCTCCGGTCACCCGGTGGCCATGGAAGCCGCGCTCGGCCAGCTCAAGCGGGGCGGCACGCTGGTCTTTGTCGGTGCCGGCATGAAACCGCCGCGGCTTGACGCGAACCGGATCCTCTTGAACGAGCTCGTCGTCACCGGCGCGTTCGTCTATGACGCCGACGGTTTCGAGCGAGCCCTCGAGCTCCTCACCCGACCCGACTTCCCCACCCAGCTGCTCATCGAGCCCGACGATGTCCCGCTCGACGGGCTCTATGACGCCATCGTCGGCCTGCACGACGGTGAGCTCGCAGCCAAGGTCATGATCGTGCCCCGCAGAAAGGGGAGTGCATGAGCAGTGTCAGCACCCGCAAGCCGCGCTTCAACCACGTGGCGATGAGCCTCCCGCCGGAACTCCTTGATCCCGCCAACCGCGACGAGATCGTCCGGTTCTACCGCGACGTGTTCGGCTGGGAAGAGATCCCGATGATGACCATCGACCGCAAGCGGCTGGTCCTGTCGGCCTACACCTACGAGCAGTTCGTGTTCCTCGTCGCCGACGAGCCGCCGATGGAGTGCCCTCGCCTCGACCACTTCGGCATTTCCGTCGCGACCGAAGCCGAGCTCGACGACATGCTGGCTCGGGCCACCACCTACCGAGAACACGACGACCGGGTCGACATCGTCGACAAGAAGGTCGACGACTACGAGATGCTCGCCATCACCAGCTTCTACGTCCGGTACCGGCTCCCGATGATGGTGGAGGTCCAATGGTGGGACTTCAAGGGTCGCGACCCGAGTGCCGAGTGAGGCGCCTGCCCCGACCATGAGCACCTGACCCGTGACTTCCCCGCTGCGATACGGCGCGTTCGCGCCCCAAGGCTGGAAGCTCGAGTACCAGGGTTGGAGCGCCACCGACGCCTGGGTCCGCACCGTCGAGCTGTCCCAACTTGCCGAGCAGCTCGGCTATGAGCATCTCTGGGTCTACGACCACGTCGAGACCGTGCCCCGCCGTGAACCAACCCACGTGTTCGAGGCGTTCACGACCCTCGCCGCCCTCTCGCAGCGCACCACCACCATCGGGCTGGGCCAGCTCGTCACCTGCTCCTCGTACCGCAACGCCGGGCTGCTCGCGAAGGAAGCAGCCGGGCTGGACGTCATGAGCGGCGGCCGGCTGATCCTCGGTCTCGGCGCCGGCTGGTATGACCGCGAGTACCAGGCGTACGGCTACGAGTTCCGCGCGGCGCGGGAGCGGCTTCAGATCCTCGAAGAGACGGTCCAAGTGATCCGTGCGCTCTGGACCGACGAGACCGTCACCTTCGACGGTCGTCACCTGCACTTCGACGGCGCCTACTGCGACCCGAAGCCCCTCCAGACCCTCCCGCCGGTCTGGATCGGTGGCGGCGGCGAGCAGGTGACGCTGCGGATCGCGGCCGCGTTCGCGGACGCCACGAACTGGCAGGTCGGCCTGGACGACTTCGTGCACAAGTCCGAGGTGCTGCGCGGTCACTGCGACCGGCTCGGTCGCGACTTCGACTCGATCGTGCGCACCCACGGTCCCGACTGCCGCATCTTCGACACCCAGCGCGACCTCGACGCGTGGCTGGATGCACCCGACGGCGGAAACCTCTGGGGACGAGGTGACCCCGCGGTGTACGTCCGCGACAACTTCGTCGGCACCGTCGACCAGGTCGCCGAGAAGGTGCAGGCGTTCGTCGACGCCGGCTGCCGCGAGTTCGTCCTGTGGTTCCGCGACTACCCGGCGCGCGACAGCCTCAAGGCCTTCGCCACCGAGGTCCGACCAACGATCCGCGGCTGAGCCCGCCTAAGGTGCGCTACCCGTGAGCGTCGACGCGCCCGCGCGCCCCACCGCCGACGAGAAACCGGCGCGCATCCCACGACCCTCGTGGGGCGCCGCGATCATCGCCGCCGTCGTCCTCGTCGGGATCGCGCTGCGGTTCTACACCCGGTCCGACCTGTGGCTCGACGAGGCCCTCTCGGTCAACATCGCCCGCCTCCCGCTGCGCCAGCTCCACGACGCGTTGCGCCACGACGGCGCCCCGCCGCTCTTCTACGTCGTCCTCCACGGCTGGATCCGTGTCTTCGGCACCGGTGACACCGCGGTGCGGGCCCTGTCGGGCCTGTTCTCGGTGGCGACCCTGCCCCTGGCTTGGTTCGCCGGGAAGCGACTCGGCGGCCGTCCGCTGGCCTGGCTCGCGGTGGTGGTCCTCGCCACCTCTCCGTACGCCATCCGCTACGGCACCGAATCGCGCATGTACGCGCTCGTCATGCTCCTGGTGTTCGCCGGGTACCTCGCGGTGCTGCGTGCCGTCGAGCGACCCACCATCGCACGGCTGGCCGTCGTCGCGCTGGTCACCGCGTTCCTCGTCTACACCCAGTACTGGTCCTTCTACCTCATCGCCGTCGCCGTTGTGCTCCTCGGGCGGCGTGCCCTGCGGGGCGAACCCGGTCCGTCGCGGCAGGCCGCGTGGCGCTGCCTCGCCGCGATCATCGTCGGCACCCTCACCTTCGCGGCTTGGATCCCGACCTTCCTCTACCAGGCGCGACACACCGGGACGCCGTGGGGCAACGCCCGCGTGCCCTGGTCGGCGATCGCCGAGGCGCTCCTCAAGTTCGGGGGAGAGGACACCCACGCCGAGACCTTCATTCTCGTCTTCGCGCTCATCACCCTCGTGGTCCTCGCGGTCTTCGGCCGGGGCGTCGATGGACGCACCATCGACCTCGACCTCGGAACCCAACCCCGAATCCGCCGCGAAGCCATCCTCGCCTTCGGAACCCTCCTCGTCGGCACCACGCTGTCGTTCGTCGCCGGAAGCGCCTTCGACGCCCGCTACGCGTCGATCATGTTCCCGTTCTTCGTGCTCCTCGTCGCGGTCGGTCTGACGCTCTTCGTCGCCCCGCGGGTCCGGGCTGGGGTCCTGGTGGTCGTCGTGCTCATCGGCATCATCGGAGGGATCCGCAACGTCACCACCAACCGGACCCAAGCCGCGCAGGTGACCAACATCATCACCGCCGAGGCCCACCCCGGTGACGTGGTCGCCTACTGCCCCGACCAGATCGGCCCATCGGCCAGCCGCCGGCTCGGCGCGGTGCCCGGCCTGATCCAGCTCACCTTCCCCGACGGCGCGAGCCCCGACCGCGTGAACTGGGTCGACTACGTCGACCGCATCCGCGCCGCGAGCCCCCAGGCGTTCGCCCGGCGGGTGGTGAACCGCGCCGGGAACCACACCATCTGGTATGTGTCCGCGACCGGCTTCAACCACGTCGAAGGCAAATGTGAGGCCCTCGGCGCGGCGCTCACCGTCGCCCGACCCAAGACGACGCTGCGGGTCGTCCAGCACGACTCGATCTTCGAGTACATGGGTCTCAGCACCTTCTCGGCGTGAGTCGGCTCCTTCAGCGCGCCACCGCGTCGAAGTTCGTCCGCTCGGACCTGCGCGCCGGGCTCGTCCCGTGGATCGCCGCCCGCCTGATCGTGATCGCCGGACTCGGGGTCAGTCGCTTCGCGTTCGACCAGATCGGCAAGGCGCCGCGCCCGGCCGCGCTGCAACAAGGCCTGTTTGCCTGGGACGCCGCCTTCTACCGGTCGATCGCCACCCACGGCTACTCCGGTCTTCCTCGCGCCGCGCTGCGTTTCTTCCCGCTGGTCCCGATCCTCGCCCGAGGCCTCGGCACGGTGCTCCTCGGCCGCTACGACGTGGCGCTCATCGTGATCGCCAACGCCTCGGCCCTGGTGTTCGCGGCGCTGCTGCACCGACTCGCGTTGGTGGAGACCGGCAACGCCCAGCTCGCCCGCCGCGCCGCGTGGTTCGGAGCCGTGTTCCCACCGTTCGCGGTGCTCGTCCTCGGATACGCCGACGCCACCGCGATGGCGCTCGCCGTCGGGGTGCTCCTCGCCGTCCGCACTCGTCGCTACGGCGCCGCCATTCCCCTGGGGATCCTCGCCGGGCTGTGCCGTCCCGTCGGGATCCTCCTCGTCGTCCCCGTGCTCATCGAAGCGGCGCGGGGCTGGAGCACGGCCTCACCACGCGACCGGACGCTGCGAGCCGGCGCCACCGCCGCGCCCGCGGTGGGGCTGGCGGCCTTCCTCGCCTACGCCGGGGTGGCGTTCGGTGACGTCTTCGCGCCGCTCACGGTCCAGAACCGCGCCAACCTGCGAGGCCGGTTCGAGTTCCCGACCACGAGCCTCGTCCACGGGGTCCGCGACCTCGTCCACGCCGGCCGGTTCGGCCCCGGCCTGCACGTGCTGTGGGCCGCGGTGTTCGCCGGGCTCCTCGTCGTCGTGCTCCGCCGGCTGCCCAGCTCGTACACCGCGTACGCCGCGGCGGCGCTCGTCCTCGGCCTGTCGGCGCACAACCTCGATTCCTTCGAGCGCTACTGCGCCAGCACCCTGCCCTTCCTCCTCGGCGCGGCGTTTCTCACCACCCGGCCCGACGCTGAGCGTCTGGTCCTCGGGCTTGCCGCCGCCGGGCTCTTCGCCTACTCGGTGCTGGCGTTCCTCGGCCTCTCCGTCCCCTGACGGATCCGGAAGCGCGGGCCCCGTCGGTAGGCTGGAACCTCCCGTGAATGACTCCGCCTCGTCTGCGGGCCGGCTCGACGTCGTCATCATCGGCGCGGGACCGGCCGGTCTCACCGCCGCGTACCAGCTGTCGAAGCAGGACGTGACGTCCACCGTCCTCGAGGCCGACGACGTCGTCGGCGGCATCAGCCGCACCGCGGTCCGAGAGGGGTGGCGCTTCGACATCGGCGGTCACCGCTTCTTCACCAAGGTCGGCCCGGTCGAGGACCTGTGGTTCGAGATCCTCGGCCCCGACGACTTCCTGCGCCGGCCCCGCAAGAGCCGCATCTACTACGAGGCCAAGTTCTTCGACTACCCGCTCGTCCCGATGAACGCGCTCCGGAACCTCGGGCTCATCGAGGCGTTCCGGTGCGTCGCGTCCTACGTGTGGGCCCGCATCCGACCCCCGAAGGACCAGACCAACTTCGAAGGGTTCACCGCGGGACGATTCGGGTGGCGGCTGTACCGCACCTTTTTCAAGACCTACACCGAGAAGGTGTGGGGAGTCCCCGCCGATCAGATCCAAGCCGACTGGGGCGCGCAGCGGGTCAAGGACCTCTCGTTGTTCCGGGCCGTCTGGGAGGCGATGAAGCCGAAGCGGCTGCGTCTCCGACGCGACAAGTCCAAGCAGGTCACCAGCCTCATCGACGAGTTCAACTACCCCAAGTACGGGCCGGGGATGATGTGGGAGCGCGCCACCGAGCTCGTCACCGCCCGGGGTACCAAAGTGGTCTTCGATTCGAAGGTCACCGCGGTACACCACGCCGACGGCAACGCCGTCGCGGTGACCGCCACCACCGAAGGCGTCCCGACCCGCTACGCGTGCACCCATGTCGTCTCGTCGATGCCGCTCGGCGCCTTGGTGCGGGCCATGGATCCGCCACCGCCGCCGGACGTGCTCGCCGCTGCGGACGGGCTCGCCTACCGCGACTTCATGACCGTGGCCCTCGTCGTTCCCGCCGACACCGTCGACTGGGACGACAACTGGATCTACATCCACGCGCCCGAGGTGCGGACCATGCGCATCCAGAACTTCGGGTCCTGGTCGCCGTACCTGGTCAAGGACGGACGCAACGTGCTCGGCCTCGAGTACACCTGTCTCGAAGGTGACGCGACCTGGACGTCGAACGACGACGAGCTCATCGAGCACGCCAAGCGCGAGCTCGAGGCCCTCGGCCTCATGAACGCCGCCAACGTCGAAGCCGGCTACGTGGTCCGAATGCCGAAGGCCTATCCGATGTACGACGCCACCTTCAAGGCCAACGTCGGAACCTTGCGCACCTGGCTCGATGAGCACGCCCCGAACGTCTACCCGGTCGGACGCAACGGCATGCACAAGTACAACAACCAGGACCACTCCATGTACACCGCGATGCTGTCCGTCGAGAACATCCTCGGCGCCAACCACGACGTCTGGACCGTCAACGTCGAAGCCGACTACCACGAGGAGCAGCGGCCCGCACCGAAGTAGCCGCGCCCGCGCGCCGAACCCCGTACCTCCGGGCCGGGATCACCAGAAGCCGACCGCAGCTCGGTCACGGTGGCGCGCGAGGCGAATGCCAACACGGCATCGAGGCGGACCATAGACTCCCCGGCCGGAACAGGAGCGTCCGACAGTGGCTTGGGTTGGAGTCATCGCGATCATCGGGCTCGTCCTGTGCGGGCTCGACGCCCTGCGCGACCGGATGCACGCCCGTCGCGGCGATGCCCCCGACGATGACGACCGACCGTGGTGGCGGCGCCGCTGGGCGCTGCTGGCCGCGACCGCGACCGCGCTCGTCCTCTTGCTCGTCGTCATCCTGGTGGTCGCGCTCGGCGGCTCGAGCACCACCCCCAAGAT
>DAIPLE010000062.1:0-10646 GCA_036769425.1 Actinomycetota bacterium | reverse complement strand
ACGATCCTGACCGTCGAGCCCAGCTGCTCGACCTCGACCTCACCCACGACGCGGCTTCGGTCCGACGCGCCGCGTTCGAGGCGTCGGGGTTCGTCACCCGACGGATCCTCGACATCGCCCGCGATCATCACGGGATCACCCCCCGTCGGCTCGTCGCCTCCGGTGGTGGGACCCGCGTCGACGATTGGGTCCAGGCCCTCGCCGACGCCACGAACCTTCCCGTTGACTGCGTCGCGGTCCCAGAAGGCGGAGCGCTCGGCTCCGCGTGGTTGGCCCGCATCGCTGCCGGACTCGAGGAGCCGACGGCGATGACCGAGGGTCGACGATGGGCTCGGGTCGGTCGCCGCTTCGAACCCGATCGGATGTGGGTCGACCCGGTCGCGGAACGGTACGAGCGGTTCCGCGAGGCCGCGGCATAGGCTCTTTTCGGTGACCTCGACCGCTCGCCCCCGGACCGAGTGGGACCCGATGCAGCAGTTCGCGGCCGACGCGCGCGACGTCCGAGACCCCCACCCCGAACTGGCCCGCCGGCGTGGTGAGACACCGGTGGCGGTCCGCCCGGCGTGGAGCTCAACGGGCGAGGCGATCGACGGCTACGAGGTGTATCGCTATGACGACTGCGCCGCCGTCCTGCGCGACAACGAGACCTTCTCGTCAGAGAGCATCCGCGCCGGGATGTCCGCCGTCATGGGCCCGTATCCGCTCGTCGGTATGGACGAACCGGACCACAAACGTCTGCGTTCGCTGGTCGCGCAGGCCTTTCGACACAAGACCCTCGCCCACCTCGAGGACGATCTGGTGGTCCCCATCGTCGACGAGATGATCGACGGTTTCATCGAACGCGGCGACGCCGAGCTGGTCCGGGAGCTCACCTACCGCTACCCGGTGCAGGTCATCGGCGAGATCCTCGGTCTTCCCCGCGAGGACCACGAGCAGTTCCACCGCTGGGCCGGCGCCATCATCAGCGTCGCGGCCCGCCCCAAGGAAGGGATCCACGCCTCCCAGGAGCTGCGGGCCTACCTCGAGCGCCTGCTCGAGCACCGCCGATCGGTCCCGCGCGATGACCTCATCAGCGAGCTCGCGGCTACGGAGCTCGACGGCGAGCGCCTCGGCGACGAGGAGATCTTCTCCTTCCTCCGCCTGCTGCTCCCCGCGGGAGCCGAGACCACCTACCGGGCGACAGGCAATCTTCTCTTCGGTCTCCTCGCGGACCATCGCCAGCTCGACGCCATCCGCGCCGACCGATCCTCGCTTCCCAACGCCGTCGAAGAGGCGATCCGCTGGGAGCCGCCGTTGCTGATCACGTCGCGTGTCGCCCGACGCGACACCGAGATCGCCGGGACCGAGATCCCCTCCGGCGCGCAGGTCATCCCGAACATCGGATCAGCGAACCGCGACGAGCGCCGCTGGGACGACGCCGAGGCGTACGACCTGTTCCGCACCCCGCAGCCGGTCATCTCGTTCGGCGTGGGACCTCACATGTGCCTCGGTATGCACCTCGCCCGAATGGAGATGCGCGCTGCGGTGAACCGGCTGCTCGACCGCTGCCAGCACCTCCGCCTCGACGCGGACGCCGCCGAGCACGACGACGCTCACATCCACGGCGAGACCTTCCGGTCACCGACGTCGCTTCCGGTGCTGTTCGACGCGGCCGAGCCGGCTCAGGTCTGAGTGCTGCGGATCGAGATCGACGCCGCGAAGTGCATGGGCTCGGGAAACTGCTCCTTCTGGGCTCCGGCGACCTTCGACCTCGGTGATGACGGCGTCGCGTTCGTCACCGATCCCGCCGGCGACGACGACGACAAGATCATCCTCGCCGGCCAAGGGTGCCCGACCCAGGCCATCGCCATCTGGCGAGGCGACGAACGCGTCGTGTGACCCGCGGCGCGTGCCGGCGTCGCGGACACCACTCGACGCGAACCTGACGCGGCCGTCAGCCAGTTCCTAGGATCACCGGGTGCCGATCGGTGTCTCCGAGGACCATGTCGCGCTCCACGAGGCCGTTCGCGGCTGGTGTGAGCGCCACTGCCCTCCGAGCATCCCTCGGGCGCTGCTCGGCGCCGACACCGAGACCCGCCCTCCGTTCTGGGACGAGCTCGCGAACCAAGGCTGGCTCGGACTCCACGTCGACGACGCCTACGGCGGTTCCGGCTTCGGCCTGCCCGAGCTCGTCGTGGTCCTCGAAGAGCTCGGGCGAGCCGTCGCACCCGGCCCGATGCTCCCGACCGTCCTCGCCGGTGTCCTGATCCAGGCCGGCGGCAGCGAACCGCTGGCCAAGGCCCTCCTTCCCGGGCTCACCGCCGGCGAGCGCGTCGGCGCCGCGGCCCTCGACGCCGACGGCCACCTTCTCGGCGCCGAGACCGCCGACGGTCTCCGGGTGAGCGGAACCCTTCGCCCGGTGCTTGGCGCCCATCTGGCCGACATCCTCGTCGTCCCGGTCCGCGTCGCGGGACGCGACGTCTGGTGCACGCTCGACGCCCACGACGCCGACGTGCAGGAGCTCGCCAGCGTCGACCCGACCCGCCGCGTCGCCGAGGTGACCGTCCACGAGGTCCTCGTCCCCACCGACCGCCTCCTCGACGGGCTCGAGACGGGCCCGGCCCGCCGGCTCGCCGCGGTGCTCGTCGCCGCCGAGGCGGTCGGCGTCGCGCAGTGGTGCGTGACGACCGCCGCCGAGCACGCCAAAGTCAGGGTGCAGTTCGGACGGCCGGTTGGTCAGTTCCAAGGTGTCAAGCACAAATGCGCCGACATGCTGGGACGAGTCGAGCTCGCCCGCGCCGCGACCTGGGATGCAGCCCGCGTCGCTCACGAGTCGGACGCCGGCGATCTCACCGCCGCGTCAGCCGCGTCGCTGGCACTCGATGCGGCCTTCACCAACGCCAAGGACTGCATCCAGGTTCTCGGCGGCATCGGTTTCACCTGGGAACACGATGCGCACCTGTACCTCAAGCGGGCCTCGACCCTCCGCAGCCTCGCCGGACCGTCGTCCGCATGGCGGGTGCAAGCCGCCCGCAGCGCACTCGGAGGAGCGCGACGTCAGCTCACCGTCGACCTCGGCCCGGCGGCCGAGGGGATCCGAGCCGAGCTACGCGCGTTCCTCGACGAGGTGCGCAACCTCCCGACCGACCAGCAGCGCCAACGAGTCGCCGACTCCGGTTTCCTCATGCCGACCTGGCCCAAGCCGTGGGGCCGCGACGCCAAAGCCATCGAACAGCTCGTCATCGAAGAGGAATTCCGCCGGGCCCGCGTCCCGCGACCTGGGATCATGATCGGCAGTTGGGCGCTCCCGTCGGTCATCGTCTACGGGACCCGCCAGCAGCAGGAACGCTGGATCCCCCCGACCCTTCGCGGCGAGATCACCTGGTGCCAGCTGTTCAGCGAGCCTGGCGCGGGATCGGATCTGGCCAGCCTCACGACGCGTGCAACGAAGGCGGAGGGCGGCTGGCTCGTCACCGGCCAGAAGGTGTGGACCTCGATGGCCCAGACCGCGGACTGGGGAATCCTCCTGGCCCGCACCGACCCCGACCTCCCCAAGCATGACGGGATCTCATGCTTCATGGTCGACATGCGCCACACCGACGGGATCGATGTCCGGCCACTGCGCGAGCTGACCGGCGAGTCGATGTTCAACGAGGTGTTCTTCGATGACGCCTTCCTTCCCGACGACTGCCTGGTCGGCCGGGCCGGCGACGGATGGCGGGCGGCTCGGACCACGCTCGCCAACGAGCGGGTCTTCATGGGCAGTGGCATGACCTTCGGTCACGGTCTGGAACAGATCCTCCGGATGGTGACCCACCGCGACACCCCCGACACCGTCACCCTCGATGAGATCGGTGGGATCGTCGCGACCGCCCATGCGCTCGCCTGCCTCGGCTTCCGTCTCACCTTGGCCGCGCTGGCCGGCGCCGACCCGAGCGGGTCGGAAGCCTCCGTTCGCAAGCTGCTCGGCGTCGTGCACGACCAACACGTCCAAGAAGTCGGTCTCGCTCTCCTCGGTCCTCGCGGCGCGATCGCCGAAGGCGAAGGAGACACCTGGAGCCGCGGGTTCCTTTTCAACCGCAACCTCACGATCGCCGGCGGAACCAGCGAGATCCAACGCAACATCGTCGCCGAACGCGTCCTCGGTCTGCCCCGCGACCCCTAACCCTGCGAGGCGCAGCCGCGCCGGGCCCGACACCGCGGCCGCGGGCGACGTGTCAACCGCCGGTCGGGGGCAAGGCGATCTGCTCGCCGGGGTAGATGAGGTTGACGTCGCCAGAGTGCAGGCGGGACCGGTTCGCGTCGCAGACCCGCTGCCAGTAGGCCGCGACCTCGGCGTTCGACAACGACGCGATTGGCCGACCGCTGATCTGGGCCAGCTGAGTCGCGGCGATGCTCCACAGGTCGTCACCGTTGACGGTGGCGTGCACGGTCGGATCCGGGGGAGGCGGACCGGTGGCGATGCTGACCGTCGGCGGCTTCGCGGCCGACGCGCTTCCGTCGTTGGTCGCGGTGATCGTGGTCGCGGCTCGGGAGCGTGGTCGCGACGGCGGCGTCGACGGTGACGGAGCAGGCGACGACGGACCGGTCGACGGCGCGGCGGGGCTCGACGGGGCGGTCGACGAGTCCCCGGTCGGCGCGAGGCCGGTGGCCCGCCCGGTACGGACCGGGTCGCTGGGCGAGTCGACGGGCCCGGCGGGGGTCGCCCCCGTCGACCCGCTGGGGTCGCTCGGAGCGGGTGCGCGCCCCGTGCGCACCGACGGGTCCGACGCCGGCGGGGGGTTCGGTGGCGCGTCGCTGGTGGCCGCCGGCACCGGCGCCGGGGTCGGGTCGGACGGAGCCGCCGCCGCGACCGGGGCGGCGCCCAGGAGGCCACCGCCGGCGATGGAGACGAGCGCCAGGAGCTTGCGAGTGACACGGTTCATGAGCGGACCTCCGGTCGGGCACGGTTGTGCTCCCAGGACCCGCCAACCCGACGCGCGTCACGCGAACGCGTGGTTCGAGGCTCGCCTCAGCGACGAGGCGGGCGAGTAGGTTCCGCATCCGATGGCCCGGTTGGTGCTCGTGCGTCACGCCGAGCCGGACTCGTCGTGGGGCCAGCATCCGGACCCTGGCCTCTCGGCGTTGGGAGTGCGTCAGGCCGAGGAGGCTGCCCGTGGCCTCGCCGGCTTCGGGCGAGCCCCGATCGTCACGTCGCCGTTGCTCCGGGCCCGCCAGACCGCCGCTCCGCTCGAGCGTCACGTCGGCCTCGGAGCACGAGTCGAGGCCCGGTTCGGTGAAATCGTGACACCGCCCGGCCTGTCGATCCCGCGGGTCGATTGGCTCCGCGGGATCCTGGCCGCACGGTGGTCGGAGGCCGACGCCAGCACCCGGGCGTGGCGCGCCGAGCTGCTCGAGGCGGTCCGGGCCACCAGCGACACCACGATCGCGTTCACCCACTTCGTGGCCATCAACGTCATCGTCGGCGCCGCTATCGGCGACGACCGAGTGTGGTCGTGTTCACCTGCTCACGCGTCGGTGACCGTGGTCGACGTCGACGGGGACGACCTGACGGTGAACACGCTCGGAAACCAGTCCGAGACCCGGGTCCGGTAAGGCCGTTGTGGTGGCTCCCCGCGATCCTCGGGACGAATTCCTGGAGGCGTTCCGCGACGCCTTCGGGCGGACCCCGTTGCATCACCTCCTCGGTCTGCGGTTCTCAGAGCCCCCGGGTGCCGACCCCGGGACCGTCGTCGTCGAGATGCCCGTCGACGCTCCCGCGTTCAACGGCTCGGGGAACCTCCACGGCGGAGCAATCGCAACCCTCGTTGATGTCGCCGCCGGATCCTGCGCCGGTCGGTCCTCGAGCTTCGATCCCCGGGACCAGAGCCTCGTCACCGCCGACCTGCACGTCCGATACCTGGGTCGCCCAAAGGGGAGCCCGGTCCGGGCCGAGGCTCAGGTGATGCGCTCGGGGCGCATGCTCATCGTGGTCGAAGTCCGTGTCCTGGACCCGCTCGACAACCTGATCGCCTTCGCGGACTTCTCGGCGATGATCGTCGCGCGGCGCGAACCGCTCGAGGGGGTGGTTCCCACCGACCCCCAGGCACCGGACCTCTGATCCTTGGCCCTGGTCGTGCCTGGGGATCGGGCCCGAACCAGTCGGCGTCGCTCGGTCCAACCAGTCGGCGCCGCGATTGGGTGCTACGTTGCCGCCGACTTCGCGCACACCACAAGGGGGCCCACCGATGTTGCACCTGGCTGTGAACATCTTCAATCGCGAGCCCGGGCTGGAGTTCCTAGCCCGATGGGCGCATGTGCTCGTCGGGATCCTCTGGATCGGGCTGCTCTACTACTTCAACTTCGTGCAGGTGCCCTCGTTCGCGCAGATGGACGCCGGGGCCCGCAACAACGCCATCGACAAGCTCGCCTCTCGGGCGATGTGGTGGTTCCGTTGGACCGCGGCAGCGACGCTCGGGTTCGGGATCGTGCTGCTCCTCGTCATCCCAGGCAGCAACGGCAACTCCGAGCTGTTCAGCGGTGACTACTGGAAGAGCTCTCCCGGGATCAGCATCGCGACCGGCATCTTGCTGGGTGTGACGATGTTCCTCAACGTCTGGCTCGTTATCTGGCCCCAGCAGAAGAAGGTCATCGCCAACGCCCGCAACGTCCAAGCTGGAGGCCAGGCTGACCCCGACGCGGCCGACGCCGGCCGCCGGGCCGCTCTGGCGTCACGCCAGAACACCATCTTCTCGATCCCGATGCTGTTCTTCATGGTGGGCACCGCCCATTTCTTTAACGCTGGCCTTTACGACACGTCGAAGAGCAGCGATCGAGCCCTCTACTTCGTCATCACGGCCGTCATCTGGGCTGCGTTCGAGCTGAGCGCGCTCGGGATCATTGGCGGCCGGGCGGCCGGCAACATCACGAACTGGGTCTACGAGAACCACTGGCGGGCCATCGGTGCTGGCCTCGTGCTCGTCGTGGTCTGGTACGCGCTGTGGGAGATCATGTTCTGAGAGGCGCGACACCACTCATCTGAGAGAAGCGCCCGGCGTGAGCCGGGCGTTTCCGCGTCAGAGGCCGAGCAGCTCCGCGATGCGGCGACGGTGCTCGTGAGCCGTCCCGAGGAGTTGGGCGTCGGTTTTGATGCGGCGCACATACAGGTGCATGTCGTGCTCCCACGTGTACCCGATGCCGCCGAGGATCTGGATCCCTTCCTTCCCGAACCGTCGCTGACAGTCACCCGCGGCGGCCTTGGCCGTGGCGACGGCGATCGCGCGCCGGGGGTCGTCCTCGGCGACGCAGAGCGCGGCGAAGTAGGCGGTGGCCCGAGCCCGTTCGAGGGCGATGAGCATGTCCGCGAACTTGTGCTTGATCGCCTGGAACGAGCCGATCGGCACGCCGAACTGCTCTCGCTGCTTCGCGTAGTCGAGCGTCACGTCGAGGATCGCCTGGGAGGTGCCGACGATCTCGACCGCGAGCATGGCCGTGGCCTCCTCGATGGCTCGCCGCAAGGCCAGAACGGTGTGCGGCCCGGGGTCGCCGAGCCGCCGGTCGTCGGGCACCTGGGCGCCGTCGAGGTCCAGGTCGACGAGACTGCGGGTCGGGTCGAGGGGCTGGCGGGGAGTGACGTTCAGCGCGTCACGGGGCGTGACGAGCGCGACGACGCCGTCCTCGCCGACCGTGCCGGGCTCGCGGGCCACCACGACGATCTCATCGGCGGTGTCACCGTCGAGGACGAAGGTCTTCGAGCCCGACAGCGTCCACGTTCCGTTACTCCTCGCCGCCTGGGCGCGCACCGCGATCGGGTCCGCGGCCACGCCGGGTTCGGTGATCGCCAACGCCCCGGTGGCGGTCCCCTCGACGATCGGACCGAGGAACCGTTGCTGCTGGGTGTCGTCGCCCGCCTCCCGGACCGCAGGGGTGAACTGGGTCGCGGTGGCGAGGAACGGTCCCGGGGCCACCACCCGGCCGAGCTCCTCGACGACGACCGCTAGCTCAACCGGACCGAGCCCCAAGCCACCCGCGGATCCCGGGACCGTCAACGCGGTCCAACCCAGCTCGACCATGTGTTTCCACAGGGCGTCCGGCGCGACGCCGGTCTCGACCACCGCTCGGACCAACGTCATCGGGCATTCACGCTCAAGGACCACGCGCACGCTGTCGCGCAGGTCCTCTTGTTCCGACGTGAACTCCAGCTGCATGTCGGCGAGAACGGTACCTGACGTCGCTGTCAGGCCTGGAGCGTCGCAGCGCGGCGCGCGACTACGCCGGTGCCGACTCGCCGCGGGGTGCGGGCGCCCCCACCGTGACCGGTGTCTCCGTCCAATGCCCCCCAGCTCGGGCGGCCAGGTCGGCGAACGTGGTCGAGTCGAGGATCGCGATCGTCGCGTCGCGCACCGCCATCCAGGTCTCTTGGAGACTGCAGCCCAGCTCCATCGGACACGGCTCCGGTCCGTGGCGGGTGGCGCACGCGATCGGCGCCAGGGGCCCCTGAATCAGACGGACGACCCGCCCGAGGGTGATCTCCTCGGGGGGATGGTTGAGCCGGTACCCGCCGGTGGGACCCCGCTCCGACCGGACAATGCCGGCAGCCCGGAGCTGGGGGAGGAGCTGCTCGAGGACCGTGACCGGCGTCTGGGTGGCGGCGGCGAGCTCTTGGAGCTTGTGCAGGTGGCTGTCGTCGGCGAGCGCCAACGCCAGCACGGCCCGGGTGGCGTAGTCAGTGCGGCGATTAATCCACATGTCTTGGGGGTCCCAGGCCCCGCACGGCCGGGCCGCCTTGACCCGGTTCTCTCCGTAGTTTAGTTTCCTGACTTCCTTGATCAAGTTCTTCGGAAATGCCGGGATCAGGAGGTCGTCCGTGTCGGCGCTGTTCACCCCCGTGCGGGCGCGACTCGCCGTCGTCGTCATCGCCGTCCTCGCGACGGGCGTTGTCGCCGCCACCAGCGTGGTCGGAGCATCGGGAGCCGCAGCGGCGCCGTCGACGACCACGCTTCGGCTCGGCTACTTCCCGAACGTCACGCACGCGCCCGCGCTCGTCGGCGTCGAAGGCGGCCTTTTCCAGCAGGATCTTGGCTCGGGCGTGAAGCTCTCGCTCTCGACGTTCAACGCCGGTCCGGGCGCCGTCGAGGCCCTGCTGTCGGACTCGATCGATGCCAGCTACGTCGGCCCGAACCCGGCCATCAACGCGTTCGTGCAGTCCAACGGCGCGGTGCGGGTCATCTCGGGCGCGGCGTCCGGAGGAGCGTTCCTGGTCGTGCGGCAGGGAATCAACAAGCCCGCGGACCTCAAGGGGAAGGTCCTCGCCTCGCCGCAGCTCGGGAACACCCAAGACGTCGCGTTACGGAGCTACCTGAGCAAGAACGGACTCAAGACCGACACCAGCGGCGGCGGTGACGTGTCGATCCGGCCCCAGGACAACGCGGTGACGCTGCAGGCGTTCGAGCAGAAGCAGATCGATGGGGCGTGGGTACCGGAGCCGTGGGCGACCCGGCTGGTGACCGAGGGTGGCGGCAAGGTCCTGGTCGACGAGCGCACCGTGTGGCCGAACGGGAAGTTCGTCACGACGGAGCTCATCGTCCGCACCGACTTCCTGAAGGCGCACCCTGATGTCGTGCAGGGCCTCCTGACCGGTCAGGTCGACGCGGTCGACCTCATCGCGAAGAACCCGAGCCGGGCGCAGCAACTGGTCGGGCTCGGCATTCAGCACGCCACCGGCAAGGGCCTCGCGGCGAGCCTCATCGCGGCGTCGTTCCAGTCGATCACCTTCACCAACGACCCGATCGCTTCCTCGCTGCAGACCTCGGCCCAGAACGCCAAGAAGTTCGGTCTGCTCAAGAGCACCAACCTCAAGGGTCTCTACGATCTGAGCCTGCTGAACAAGGTGCTGAAAGCGAAGAAGGACCCCGCGGTTTCGGCACCATGACTGTCGCGGCGCGCGCCATGATCTCGGACGTGGGCGCACCCGTCGAGCCGAGCGGGGCCGGCGGTACCGGTCCCGCAGCGACCGGTCGGGGCCGGGTCCGGATCGCCGAGGTGTCGAAGGTCTACGGCGACGCCGCGAATCCCGTCCGGGCCCTCGACCGGCTGACCCTCGACGCCGAGCCCGGCGGGTTCGTCTGCGTGGTGGGCGCCTCGGGCTGCGGCAAGAGCACCTTGTTGAACCTCGTAGCGGGGCTCGACCGGCCCAGCGCCGGCGTCGTGGACGTCGAGGGTCGCGCCACGTTGATGTTCCAGGAGCCGGCACTGTTCCCTTGGCTTACGGCCGCTCGCAACGTCGAGCTCCCGTTACGCCTCGACGGACTGGCCCGCACCGAACGTCGGACCCGGGTCGACGAGCTCCTCGCGATGGTGCACCTGCACGAGTTCGCGCTGAAGCGACCACACGAGCTCTCCGGCGGGATGCGCCAGCGGGTGGCGCTCGCTCGGGCGCTCGGACAGCGCGCCGACGTGCTCCTCATGGACGAGCCGTTCGGCGCCCTCGACGCCATGACGCGCGACGTGCTGCACGACGAGGTCGAACGGATCTGGCGCGACGCGGGCCTCACGGTCCTGTTCGTGACACACAACGTGCGCGAGGCGGTCCGGCTCGGCGACCGGGTGGTGCTGCTCTCGAGTCGCCCCGGTCGCGTCATCGCCGAGTTCCCAGTCGAGATCGAACGACCCCGCCGCATCGACTCACC
>DAIPLE010000238.1:0-3400 GCA_036769425.1 Actinomycetota bacterium | reverse complement strand
ACGAACCGTTGGAACCTGACGACTGAGGCGGCGCTCCAGTGCCCCGGCTGTCAGCAGCAGGTTGATGTGACGCGCCCGGGTGGTGTCCCGGTCACGATCGGCCGGATCCAGACCTCCGACGGTCGGGAGAACATGGCAATCGACGTTGGTCGAGTCACCGTGCACCGCTGCACGTTGTGCATCGACGGGGCATGGCGCTAGGTCGGGACCGAGGCGTCATCGTCGCGCGGGGACGCGCACCCATTAGGCGATGATCGGCCGCAGGCGGTCACCCGCGAGTGCGTCTCGGATGATCGGCGCGTCGCAAGCCATCAGGTTCGCGGGCAGCTCCGAAGAGGCGAACCAACGCACCTCGACCGTGTCACCCGCGAGCGGCCTGACCACGGGTCCCGCCGTGCCGCGGAAAACGACCCCCGCGAACTGCACCACCCTGCCATCGGGGTACCGGTGCGTCTGCTCGCGTGGATCGCTGTAGACACCGAGCACATCGATCAACTCCACTGATCGGCCAGTCTCCTCGCCGAACTCGCGTCGCGCGCACTCGCTCACCGACTCGCCGAACTCCATCCGGCCCCCGGGGAGACACCACGTGTCGTCATCAGCGCGGCGAACCAACAAGATTCCCGTCCCGTCGACGACCGCCACCCCCGCCGTCGCGAGGACAGCGGGGTGCAGCTCGGATACCGCCACGGTCGGCGACGCTACTGGCGACGGGCGAGGCGTGCGCCCCGCGCCCGGCCACCGCGGCCCGCAGAGCCGCTGGCCGACTCCAACGCATCTGTCCGGCCGGTGCCGCCGGGGCAGCTTGTCGTTATGGCCGCTTTAGGTGCCGCCCCGTAGCGTGATGGCTAGACGCCGCGCCCCTCGGTCCTCCCCCCGGACCGAGGGGGCGCGGGTCACTTCGCACCATCGCGCCGCCGGCTCGCGTTGTCCGCGCGCGCCAGCCGCCGCACCCCGCCCACCCGCGGTTCGCGATCGTGCACCCGAAATGCTCGACGGGCTCCGGTACCCTGCGCCGCCACGCGGTGCCGATCGACAGGAGAGTCCGGAGTGGTTGCACGGCGCGTGATCGGGATCGTGGTCCTGGGGCTCGTCCTCGTGTCCTGCGGGGGTGGCGGGACGGACGCGTCGACCAGCCTGCTCACGACGCCGAAGCCGGGCGGCCGACCGGCGTCGTCCTCGCCGGGATCGGTGACGCCGTTCGGCGCACCTCCCGTCGCTGCTCCGGCACCGCTGCGGGTGGTGGCGAGCACCTACTACGACGGAGCCGGACCGGCCCCCCAGGTCGATGACCAATACCGGCCGGCCTGCGTCCTGATGCTGCCGACGTCCCTGCAGGCCACGCCGATCCACCCGGTGCCCAACGCCCGGTTCAACATCTTCGACGAGTTCGAGGTCACCTGGACGCTCGCCACCGGGCGCGGGAAGGGCTTGACGCTGCTCGTCTACCCGCCGGGCGACCCCTCCGACCGAGAGTTCTTCGGCCCCGAGTCGACGGTCACCACCCTGGCCGACAGCACCGAGCTGCGGACCGCGCCGCAACGACCGCGGTCGACCCTGATCTCGGTCCCGACGCAGAACTGCGAGTACGAGCTCGAGGCGCATGGGCCGTTCCCCTCGGCCGCACTCGAGACCGCGGTGCGATCCTTGCGTCTGGTCTTCGCTCCCTAGTGAGCCCCGCGGCGCCATCGGCCGGCCACCGGTGAGGTGACGGTTGAGGCGAACGCCCGCCGGGTACCGTGCGAGCTCGGAACCCAGGGGGAACGCGTGACCATCGCGTCAGGCGTCGAGATCGCCGGGCAGCGGACCGACGCCACCACCGAAGACCAAGACGGCCGCCGCGCTTCGACGCGGCTGGTCCGACGCCTCGGATCGCCGACCGTCCTCGCCGGGCTCGCCTTGTTCGCGATCACGTTCGGGCTGCTGGTCGGCCGTCCGGTGGGCCACGCCGACGAGGCCTGGTTCCTGTGGGTGATGACCCGAGTGTCCCGAGGCGAGACGCTCTACCGCGACGTCTATTTCGTGTCGACCCCCATTCCCGCCTGGATCGGCCTGGCCGCCGTCCGGCTGTTCGGTAGCCAGATTCTGGTGACCCGGGCGCTCACCACGCTGTGCTTCAGCGCATCGACGTGGCTGGGCTGGGTGGCGGCACGTCGCTGCGGCGTGGGGCGCCTGGGTCGGGTTCTGCTCGCGGTCGCGTTCTTCGTCTACGCGTCGCCCCTGACCAACTTCGCCAGCTTCTACTCAAGCTTCGCCGTGCTGTTCGCTCTCGGGTCGCTCGTCGCGCTCCTGCGTTGGATCGACGAACGCTCTCTCTCAGAGATCCGAGACCGACGCGACCTGCTCGGCGCCGGGATCCTGGCCGGGCTGTCGTTCGCCTCCAAGCCGAACGTGGGGTTCGCCGCCGTCGGGGCGGTCGCCGTGATCGTCCTCGCGGCGCGGGCCCGCCACGGCTGGCGGGCGTGGGGCCGCGACCTCGCGCTCGTGGTCATCCCGTTCTCGGTGGTCACCGCGGTCACGGCGGTGGTCGTGGCCGTGACCGGGGCCTGGTCGGGTTTCACCGCGGACGTGTTCACCGGCAAGGCCCACTATCTCGATGTCTTCACGGGCGGGTACCTCCCCGGGCTTCGGAATGTCGAGCGGGTCCTTCCGTTCTTCGGGCCACCCGCCGCGGCGTACGCCAACCGGATCTGGTACACGGCATCACTGGTGCCGATCGTCGCCGGGCTGTTGGTGATCGGCGCGCTCGCGACGACATCCGGCCCGCGCCGCCTCCAAGCCGGCGCGCTGGCGGCCTTCGCCGCGGTCGGTGCGATCGGGTTGATCCCTCGGGGCGGACCCCAGCACCTCACCGAGACTGCACCACTCTTCCTGGCCGTCATCGCGGGTGGCGTCGGGCTCCTGGCACCGACGCTCACGGTGCGCCGAGCGGCCCGAGCCCTCGCGGCCGGGCTCGCGGTGTGGCTCGCGATCGCCACCGTCGCGATCGTCGCCCGCGCCGTCGAGCCGCTCCCGCAACGAACGGAGTCGCTGACCGGCCTGCCCCATGTCGTCGGCGCCGCGGTGGCCGACCACACCGTCCGGGGCGTGCGCATCGTCGCCACGCAGGCCCGCCGAGCCCACGCCACCAACCTGTTCATCATCCGGCCCGACGCCAGCTACTACTACCTCACCGCTGGCCTGACCGATCCGACGCCGTTCGACTTCCCCGGAATCAGCGACCTCGGGCGCGACGACCAGGGGGGCGTCATCCGGCTCCTGGGTGCCGGCTCCGTGCACTGGGTCTGCGTCCCCCGACCCGCTCGGCGCGGCGCCTACGTGTCGCCGACCCGACCGGTGCGGCTCGAGGCGTACGTCCGCCGCGCCTTCGTGTTCACGGCGCACCTGCGCATCTGTGACC
>DAIPLE010000237.1:0-3457 GCA_036769425.1 Actinomycetota bacterium | reverse complement strand
TCCACGTGTCGCGCCACTTGCAGGTGGTGGCCGCGCTCGTAATCGTGATGCCGCGCTCTTGCTCCTGGGGCATCCAGTCCATGACCGCGGCGCCCTCGTGGACCTCGCCGATCTTGTAGGTGCGGCCGGTGTAGTAGAGGATCCGTTCGGTGGTCGTGGTCTTGCCGGCGTCGATGTGGGCCATGATTCCGATGTTCCGGACGCGCGAGAGGGGGACCTCGCGGATCACCGGTCCGCCCTTGCCTTTGACTTCCTTCTCTGCGACTGCCATGGCGTTGACACTTTCCTTCTCTGCTCGTCCCCCCGGACGTTCTCGTGTGCGGTGCCGCTGCCGTCGGGATACGCGGCAGCCCTCGCGCCAGGGACTGAGTCCCGGCGACGACCGCGCCCGGCCTGGCTGGGCGGACCGGTGGCCCGCGTCGGCGGGCCGCTTAGACGCGGGTCATGGCACTCACCACCGGTAGTGGGCGAACGCCTTGTTCGACTCCGCCATCTTCTGCAAATCGTCCTTGCGCTTGATGGCGGCTCCGAGCCCGTTGCTCGCGTCGAGCAGCTCGGCGGAGAGGCGCTGCGCGACGGTCTTCTCTCTCCGCTGCCGGGCGTAGCCGACGATCCAGCGGATGGCGAGGGTGGTGGCACGCCGAGGCCGGACCTCGACGGGCACCTGGTAGGTGGCACCCCCAACGCGCCGACTCTTCACCTCGAGCATCGGCCGCACGTTCTCGACGGCGCGCTTGAGGGTCGGGATGGGGTCCCCGCCGGTCTTTTGTTCGATGTCACTCAACGCGTCGTAGACGACCTTCTCGGCGAGCGACCGTTTGCCGCGTTGGAGCACCTTGTTGACCAGCTGGGTGACGACCACGGACCGGTAGACCGGGTCCGGCATCAGGTCGCGGCGGGGGGCGGGGCCTTTGCGGGGCATGTCAGCCGTCTCGCTTCGCGCCGTAGCGGCTGCGGGCCTGGCGGCGGCCGGTGACGCCGCTGGCGTCGAGGGCGCCCCGGATGACCTTGTACCGGACGCCGGGCAGGTCCTTCACGCGTCCGCCCCGGACGAGGACGATGGAGTGCTCTTGGAGGTTGTGCCCGACGCCGGGGATGTACGCGGTGATCTCGATCCCGGAGGTGAGCCGGATGCGGGCGACCTTGCGCAGCGCGGAGTTCGGTTTCTTCGGGGTCGTCGTGTAGACGCGAGTGCACACGCCGCGGCGTTGGGGAGAGCCCTTGAGCGCGGGGGTCTTCGACTTTTCTCGCTTGGTCTCGCGGCTCTTGCGAACCAGCTGCTGGATGGTGGGCACAGGACTGCCTTCTCGCGCGTCAGCACGTGGGGGTCGAATTCGGACGGGCCAACTCGGGACCGCGACGCCGGGCGGTTCCAAGCCGTACCAAGATTAGCGGACCCTGCCGGGGCCGGGCGAGCGCCAAACGCGCCGGTCGACCGACCGGGGAGCATTGGCGGGGCCCCGGTCGGTCGATGGGGCTACTCCTCGGTGCCGGTGCCCTCGAGCTGCTCGCCGGTGCCCGGGACCGCGGCGAGGACCCCGGCGGTGACACTGGTCGGCTCAGCCTCGGCGGGGGCGGTGCTCGTCGAGCTGGCCAGCCATTCGGCCAGGTCCACGTCCGACGCGTCGCTCGAGTAGAAGGGCAGCGGCTCGTAGTCGGGGGCGTTCGTCGCGATCTCGTTGTAGTCGGGCATCCCGGTGCCGGCCGGGATGAGCTTGCCGATGATCACATTCTCCTTGAGCCCGAAGAGGCCGTCGACCTTGCCTTCGATCGCGGCTTCGGTGAGCACCCGGGTGGTCTCCTGGAACGAGGCCGCCGACAGCCACGAGTCGGTGGCGAGGGAGGCCTTCGTGATCCCCATGAGCTCGGGGCGGCCCTCGGCGGGCTGCTTGCCGCTCTCGACGAGTTGGCGGTTCACCTCGGCGTAGAACCGGGCGTCGACCTTCTCGCCGGGCAGGAACGGCGAGTCGCCCGGCTCGGAGACGGCGACGCGTCGCAGCATCTGGCGGACGATGACCTCGACGTGCTTGTCGTGGATCGACACCCCCTGCTCCCGGTAGACCTTCTGGACCTCTTCGCTGAGGTATTGCTGGGTCTCGCGGATGCCCTTCACCTCGAGCAGCTTCTTCGGGTCGAGCGGGGTCTTCTCGTCGCCGACCAGGCGGGCGCCGGCGGCGACCTCTTGGCCTTCGCGCACCGCGAGCTGGGCCCGCCGCGACACGACATGCTCCTCTTCGGTGCCGTCGTCACCGACGACGACGACCAGCCGCTCCCCCTTCTCGTTCTCGGCCATGCGCACGACACCCGACGATTCCGCGAGGGTCGCCGCGCCTTTCGGGGTGCGGGCCTCGAACAGCTCCACGACCCGGGGTAGGCCGTGGGTGATGTCCTCACCCGCGACGCCGCCGGTGTGGAAGGTCCGCATGGTCAGCTGCGTGCCGGGCTCACCGATCGACTGGGCCGCGATGATCCCGATCGCCTCTCCCAGGTCGACCATCTTGCCGGTGGCGAGCATCGTCCCGTAGCAGTGCGAGCAGACACCGCCAATCGAGTCGCAGGTGAGCACGGACCGCACCCGGACCCGCTCGACCGACGAGTCGGCGGCGAGGACGGCGACCTCGTCCTCGCGGATCTCGGTGTTGCGGGGCATCGACGTCCCGTCGGCGAGGGGCACGTCGTCGGCGAGGCAGCGGCCGAGCAGCTCGGTTTCGAGCTCGCGGCGGGGTTGGCCCTCAGCGTCGACAATCACGTTCTCGACCCAGATGCCCCGGGCGCTCTCGCAGTCGTCCTCGCGGACGATGAGCTCCTGGGCGACGTCGACCAGCCGACGGGTCAGGTAGCCCGAGTCGGCGGTCCGCAGAGCGGTGTCGGCGAGACCCTTGCGGGCCCCGTGGGTGGAGATGAAGTACTCGAGGACTGACAGGCCTTCGCGGAAGTTGGACTTGATCGGACGAGGGATGATCTCGCCCCGTGGGTTCGCCACCAGGCCGCGCATGCCGGCGATCTGGCGGACCTGCATCACGTTGCCGCGCGCGCCGGACCCGACCATCATGTCGACCGGGTTGAACTTCTCGGCGGAGAGTTCGGCCTCCATCGCCCGGCGGACCTCGTCCGTCGCCTCGGTCCAGATCTCGACTTCCTTCTGACGACGTTCGTCGTCGGTCAGGATCCCGCGGTCGTACTGCTGTTCGACCTTCTCGGCTTCGCCTTCGAATTTCTCGAGCAGCGCCGCCTTCGCCTTTGGTGTCCGCACGTCGGAGATCGAGATGGTCAGGCCGGCGCGGGTCGCGAACTCGAAGCCCAGGTCCTTGAGGTGGTCGAGGGTCCGGGCGACGTCGGCTCGCGAGTACCGGTCCACGATGTCGCCGATGATCTCGGTGAGGTCCCGCTTCTTCAACGCACGGTTCACGAACGGGAAGTCCGGCGGGAGCGCATCGTTGAGCAGCAGCCGGCCCAG
>DAIPLE010000003.1:0-27897 GCA_036769425.1 Actinomycetota bacterium | reverse complement strand
CGCACACGATCGGTCCGGTGTCGACCGGCTGGTAGGGGCCTTGCACCGTGGTGGACGTCGCGACGCCGATGCACTGGTCACCGGAGTACGCCGGCGCGACGAAGTACATGACCCACGTCGCGTCGAACTGGTGGACCGCCGGCGCCCAGTTCTTCTCCAGCAGCGGCGTCTGGACCTGCCAGGTCGGTCGACGAGCCAGCGCGTCGCTGGGTGTTCCGCGAGTCCAGGTGGTCAGGTCGCTCGTCACCGCGCTGGGGACGAGCGGCCAGTCGAGGGCCCCGTAGATCGAGTTGGTCGAGAACGCGTAGTAGTGGCCGTTGGCGGCGTTGACGATGGTCGGGTCGGGGAAGTCGGCCGAGTACACCGATCGGCTTGCCGTGAACAGCGGCGCCGGTGGTGGTGGCGGCCGTATGGGCAGACAGCCGGCAATCGCGACCCCGAACCCTGCGAGCAGCGCGACCCGAAGTCGGGCCGATCGGGCGCGCGGCAGCCGTGACCCCGAGCGGTCCGGGCGGAGCCGGGCGCGGCGTCGGACCGGTCGAGGACGGGAATCGCAGACCGACCGCACTGACGGTGTCCGATCTGTCGGGGTAGGGGGCACCCCGACCGGGCCTCCATTGTGGCCTTGGTATCGGCGCTCCGCGGGACAGGCTTGATGCTCAGCGAAGGCTCGGTGGGTGAGCGACCGTCAGCCGTCGACCGCGGCCCCCGTAGCGGCGGGTGAAAGCTGTCGGGCTTTGGGGGTGCCGGTCAGCGTTGTCGTGGGATGGACCGGGAGGATGGTCGGACCGCGGGGGTTCTGATTGAAGTCGAAGTCGCTGGTCAGATCCCCGAGGATCTTGACGTTCTCGCGCACCGTCGGACGAGGGTCGGGCCGGCCGTCGGTTCGCGGGTCGAGACGCTGGCCGTGGAGGAAGTCGTCTTCGATGAACTTGTCCAAGGCGTCAAACGACAGGGTCTGGTGGTCGATGTATCCGTGCTTGGCGTACGGGCTGATGACGAGGCTGGGGACGCGCAGTCCGTACCCGTTCTGGTCGACGGAGGGGGGCGTGACGTGGTCATAGAAGCCGCCCCAGTCGTCCCAGGCGAGGAAGATCGCGGTGGAGCTCCAGTCGGGGCTCTTCATCGCGGCGTTGACGAGGCTGGTGACGTAGGACTGGCCGAAGCTGACCGGGGACGGCGGGTGCTCACTCACCGCGCCGGAGGGCACCACCCACGAGACCGCGGGGAGGTGGCCGGTCTTGGCGGCCTGGTAGAAGTTTGTGACCGACTGGATGTTGCCGAGCTGACCATCGGCTCGCACGGTGTCGAAATAGGGGAGCGGGTTCCAGATTCCCGGTGTTGTCGAGTTCTGGCGTACTGGGGCGCACGATACGGCGGCGTCGTTCTGACAGTCCGGCTCGGTGCCGTTCACGACGTAGTAGCCCCACGGCACCTTGTTCTTGTGCAGCAGGTAGGTCATGTCGGTCCAGGCGTAGATCGGCGCGGGCCGCCGCGCCGTGGCCGCCGGGGCTCCGATGTTCGGCGGGGTGCCGGGGTTCTGCAGCGCGTTCACGCAACTCGACGGGTTGTCGTGCTGGGTGCAGTGCGCGGACCATTCCGAGACTTGGAAGAGATGCTCGGGCAGGCTCCACGACGCGTTCGGCTCGAACATGTGGTCCTGGAGCACGTAGTTGTTGGCGTATGACCAGTAGTTCGGGATGTCGCTCTGGGTGTGATAGCCCATCACGTCAGGGCTCGCCGAGTTGGCACACGCCGGGTTGGTGACGTCGAGGCAGCCTTTCTTGGCGTTGAGGGCCTGGTTGATGAACCCGTTCATCTGACCGCCGTTGATGTCAGCGGTGGCGTTCACGGCGCTGTGAGGACCACCGCCGTTCACGTCAGCATGGTCCTCGAACGGTTTCACGCACTGGCCGGTCTGCGAATCGGGGACACACGCGGTCGCGGCGCCGTTCTGGGACGGGAGCCCCGCGGCGCCGGGATACGTCCCGAAGTAGCTGTCGAAGGACCGGTTCTCTTGCATGATGACGATGACGTGCTTGATCTTGTGGATGCCGGTCCCCGGCGAGCTGGCCGACGCCGTCGAGTCCTGGGCCGCGACGAGCGTCCCGGCGGCGAGCGCGACCACCGCGAGGACGGACACCGCGACCACGGCGCTCGTCGAACGGCTGGGCTTGATCGTGTTCCGTCTCATCATGGCGCTGAGTCTCGCCGGTTCTCGCGGCGAAGGTGTCGAGTTCCTGTTAGGCGTCGATTAAGGCGCCGGCCCCAATCTCGGTGACCCGGTCACGTCGGGCGATGCTCCCGGGAGAGCGACCGGGCCTCAGCGGTTGTCGAGGATCGAGCTGACGGACCCGCCGCCCTTGCTTTCGCTCTGCGGCTGGGGGAGGTAGGGGAGCAGCGCTCGGGCCAGCTTCGGGAGCGGCAGGGTCTGGAGCCACACGTGGCCGGGCCCGGTCAGTCGGGCCAGGAAGATCTCGTCACCGCCGAAGACCGTGTTCTTGATGCCCTTGATCCGGTCGAGCTCGAAGGAGACGGCGGCGTCGAACATGCCGACGTGTCCGGGGCGGACCCGCAGGCTCTCGCCCGCGGCGAGCTGGTCGTCGACGATCTCACCGTCGAGCTCGATCCAGGCGTTCCTGCTGCCCCGACGCGCTGGAGGATGAACCCGGCGCCACCGAAGAGCCCGGCCCCGAGCTTCTGTTGGAGCCCGATCGACAGCTCGACCCTCGGCATCCCACACAGGTAACGCGAGTGGTGGATCAGGTACTCGTGGTCGGCGTTGACGTCGATCGGGAGGATCTGGCCGGGGACACGCGTGGCGAAGGCGACCATCCCCGGGGCGGATTGGGCCGTGTGCTCGGTCATGAAGGAGCTGCCGCCGGCTAACGCACGTTTCACCGCGCCGAAGGCACCTCCTGCCGGCCTTCCCCGTCGCCGCGGTGCCCAGCTCGATCGACGACGTCATCCAGGACAGCTCGCCGGATTCGGCGACGACCGATTCGCCAGCGTCGAGCTTCGTCTCGAGCGCCGGGAGGACGGTGCCGATCACCGGATGGTCCATCGTGGCTCCTCGTCCTCGGCGCGCGGTTGCGCCCGGGTCAAACGCTGCGCACCCTAAAGGAGCGGCCCCGGTGGGCTCAGCGGGCCGTACCGTGCCGGCCCGGTCGGCTCGCGGCGACGCGCGTCGCGGGATCAGCGCAGCCCGCCAGCGTGGCGTGCGGGTCCACGCGGACCACCTCGACGTGGTCGATGGTGACCATCCGCGCCACCCCGGGCTCGCCACGCGGGAGGGGACGCTCGGTGATGACCGCCGCGGCGTGATGAGCGGCTCGGGCGACGCGCCGGGCCGCGCACAGGACCTCCGTGGCCCCCAGCGTGCTGTATCGGCGGGCCTCGAGGTCGTCGTGGATGAAGTACCGGATCCACGCTTGTCGAGCGACCGAGTAGACGGGGCGATCGAGGTAGGCGGCGACGCTGGTGGCGTCGAAGTCCTGTCCCGACACCACGTGGTCCTGGAGTCCCGCGGCGCGCACCACGGTGGCCAGGGCCTGGTTGGGTGCGAAGCGGCCCGATGCCTCCGACGGGTAGATGGCGAGCAGCGCGACGACCTGCGCCGCGATCACGAAGGTGACGAGGTGGTGCAGGCGCCGGGATGGCCGCGGCGAACCCGGGGCGACGTCGCCGGCTGACACGTCGTCGGGTCGGCCCGGGGGGGCGAACGCCCACCACGCCGCGCCCAAGAACACGAGGAACGTCGTGGCCGCGTACCGGGTCTGGTCGGGCAGGACCACGACGGCGAAGAAGACGAACGAGCCCACCGACCCGAGCAGCCAGAGACGCCGGGCGGTGCGGAAGCGACGCAGCGCGCCGGCCATCAGCGCCACGACCGCGATCGAGAGCCCCGCTTCGACCCACGCCGCGGCCGGGAGGCGATCGAGGAACTGCGAGTTCCATGCCCCTAGCCGGGACGGGATCGGCACCAGGCCCCGCCAGGTCCCGGTCGCCGCTGTCAGCAGCCTCGCCCAACCCGCGGTGCCGAGCGTCGAGACGCTGCCCACGCTGGGCGTGAACGCATGGAAGTCGGACGGCGGAATGCACACGACGGCGGCGGCGATCGCCGCGACGCTCGTCCCGGCCACGAAGCGGCGACGGTCCCGGCCCGGTCCCGGCGTCCGCCGTCGATCCCTGCGGGTGGCGCCGCCGGCGATCGCGCCGGCGATGGCCAGCGCGACGACCGCCCCGGCGACACTGGTCCAGGCCAGCACTGCGGCGCTGAGGAGCGCCCACCGCCACCGGGGTTGAGGCCGGCCGAGGAGCGCGAGGGTCACGACGAGGCTGAGGACGCCGAGCCCGTAGCCGCGGCTGATGACGCCGTACTCGAAGCTGATGGTGTAGCCAGCGAGGAGCGCGAACCGCACCGGCTTGGAGAACGGGGACGCGAACAGCACGACCGCGTAGGTGGCGGCCACGATCACGAGCTCGGCGCCCTGCATGGCACGCGGGTCACCGGTGATCCGGGTCAGCCCGTAGAGCAGGAGGTACCAGGCGGGCGGATGGCCCTCGTAGCGCAGGTGGTGCAGCAGATCCGGCACCGAACGGCTGGCCCGGGCGAGGTTCCACGCCTGAAGCTCATCGAACCACATCGCGTGCCGCGCCAACCCGAACGCGGTGAGCCCGACCGCGACCGCGAGCACCGCCAGCAGGGTGCGGTCCCGGACCGGGCTGGTGGCGGCGACGAGCCCGGACCGGCCTTCCCGGACCGCGCCGTCGACGATCGGCGCCCCGGGCGGGAGCGCCTCCCTGGCTGGCCGCGACCCGAGTAGCTCGACAGTCGGGGCCCGACTCATCGCCTTGTCCGATGCGGCCCCGGTCGGCCCGGGCGACCGGGCCGTCGTGGCCCCGGGATCGAGCCCGGGAACGCCGGGACCGGTGGAGTGGCCCTCACGGAGCGGTGATCGGCCCCGCCGCTTCAGGACTGAAGCCGTGCTCGAGCTCGCGCTCAAGATCCGGGGAGACGCTGCCGATATCCGTCCTCGGACGGCGGGCTTCCGGGAGGTCGTGGGCTACGACTCGGAAACCAAAACGGAAGGACGGGGCTACACAATGAACTTCATCGTCATTCGGAGCTGGCTGCAGGCCAAGCTTGGTCGGGATGAGCGGGGCGCCAACCTGGTCGAGTACATCCTGTTGGTCGCGCTCATCGCCCTCGCCGTCATCGCGGCGGTGGTCTTCCTCCGTGGTGCGGTGCAAAGCCAGTTCAACAACGCTGGCAGCCACCTCTCGAACGGCACGTAAGCACCACCATTTGGGAGGACAGCCGGTCCTGGCCTCGAAACCGGGCGGCCGTCACCTCTAAGCACTCGATCGAGGCCGTCCCTTCGGGGACGGCCTCGATCGCGTCATCTCCCCGTTCCCGATCACGTCCGCCGGACCGGCGGGTCTTCGTGGGCGTGAGTCCCACCGTCACCGTCGATCGACGCGCGGGGCTCCGTCCCGCGGTTCGAAATGATCTCCTCCCTCGGGAGTGGTGGGCGCTGCGATGGATCGCGGAGCAAGACGCCGTGCGCACCGACGTCGTCGCCCACGTGCTCGGCGGCCCCGAGCCGCTCGCCTCGGACCAGACACGACGCGTCGTCGACCGGTGGCGTCGAGCCGGTCTGATCGAACGGGCGCGGCTCCTCGCCGCGGGGCCCTCGGTGTGCTGGCTCACCAGCTCCGGGCTGCGTCTGGTCGGGGCCCGGCAGCGGCCGAGAACCCCGACCGTCGGACGGCTGGATCACCTTCACGCGGTCTCCCTCGTGCGCCTCGGCGTGGAGCGCCGCGGCGCTCGGGCCTGGGCGAGCGAACGCTCCCTGCACCGGCAGCGGAGCCGCGTCGACGAGCACGTCGCCGACGGCCGGTACGTGGCGCCGAACGGCACCGTCACCGCGGTCGAGGTCGAGTTGACGGTGAAGGCGGCCCGACGCCTGCGGGGCATCGTTGACGACCTCACGATCGAGTACGCCGCGGTGCTCTACGTCGTACGGGGCACGCCGGTTCGACGCGCCGTCGAGCGAGCCGTGGACACCCTCGGCGAGCATCGACGCGTCGCCGTCGTCGACCTGGCCCACTTCCGGCTCGACGCCACCGGGTGACCGGGGCCCCGTCGGGAGACCGGCCCGACCCGTTCGACGGGCTGACTGGCCCCATGCTCGCCGCGGCTGCGCTGGCGGTCGTTGCGCCCGCCGCCGCGGTGGCGACCACGCTGGCCTGGCTGATCGACTGGCGAGGCTGGCGCCGCTGGCCCGCGTTGCTGGCCGGGGCGGTCGCGACGACGCTGGTGGCGACGCTCGGTGGCTGGGCCGCGGCCCGTCACGCGCTGTCGCTGCTCGCGTCCCACGCGACCCGTGGCCCGGCCCTCGGCGCGGCCGATGTGGTGTGGATCGCCGCCATGCAGGCTGCCGCCGGGCTCGGTGCCGCGCCGCTGCTCCTCGTCGTCACCCATCACCGCGACGATCACGAGACGACGTGTCACCAGCGGCGCATGAGCCGACGCCGCCGAGCCGAAGTGCAAGCCGAACGGTTCCTCACCCGAGCTCGATGGCCGACTCCACCCGATCGGACCGTGCTCGGCGTCCGCCTCGACGGTGGCGTCACCAACAGCACCGCCCGGTACCGGACCCAGCATCTCGTCGCTGTCCCGCTCGCCGAGTGGGGCCGCCAAGCGCTCATCGTCGGCGAGACCGGCAGCGGCAAGACCGTCACCGCGCTCACCGTGGCGAGCGAGGCGATGCGGCTCGGCTGGGACGTCTACTGGATCGACGGAAAAGCCGACCGCGACGTCGCCGAGCGCTTCCTCACCATGGCACGACATTGCGGTCTTCGACCGGCCGACGGATCACACGACCCGATCGACGGATGGAGGGGAAGCACCGAGAGCATCGTCAATCGGCTCCTCGCCACCCAGGCGTTCACCGAGCCGTACTACGCCGGGATCGCCCGCAACGTCTTGAAGTGGGCCGTCACGCGTCCCGGTCCGCCCCGGTCGTTCGCCGAGCTCGTTGCCCGGTTGGACCAGCGGGCCCTGCGCCGGGCCTGGCGCGACTCACCCGACGAGGCCGACAAGATCCGCGCCATGGCCGCGACTGACTTCCTCGGTGCCCGATACCGGTACGAAGGGGTGGCGTGGGCCGTCGGCGCCACGCTCGACGGTCACTGGTCCTATGAGGATGTGCGCGCCGCGTACGTGCCGGTCGGACGCCCCGAGCATCGGGACCAGGCCGAGGAGGTGGGGGCGTTCCTCCTCGAAGATCTCCTCCACTGGGCGATGGCCCGCAAGCCTCGACACCGCCGGGCGCTGGTCGTCGTTGACGAGTTCTCGAAGCTCGCGGCCCGACCCGACGCCGCGGTCGAGCTGGTCGAGCGCGTCCGCTCGTTCGGGGTCGGCGTCGCGCTCATTGGCCAGACCTGGGCGAGCCTGGGGCGCAGCGACGCGGTCCGGGAGCGCCTCGCCGGGACGGTCGGGACCGTCGTCGTCCACCAGCTCAAACAGCCCGACCGGCTGGTCGAGCTCGCAGGGAGTGTGTGGACGATGGAACGCACCGAGCAGATCGTGGGGCAGACGCCGACCGGGCGAGCCACCCAGCGGGCCGGCTTCAGCCGGGTGGTGGAGCCCGACGACGTTCGTGGACTGCGAACCGGGGAGGCGTTCATCATCCGGGGTGGCGAAGCGGTGAAGGTGCGGGTCCGGGCCAGCGACGCCTCGCGGGTCGCGGCCCACGCGAGCCGGTGATGCCGAACCGGTCGGTACCATGCGAACCAGCGCGTGGCGGGCACCCGAGCCGGTCCAGCACGGTGGTCAGTCGCCACCGGCGTGCGCCACGACCGACGTGACTGACGACGGGAGGTGCGAGCCATGCCGATGCGAGAAGACTGCCGGCACTTCGAGAGCCGAACCTATGACAGCGGTGAGGTCGCCCGGTACTGCACCCTCGGCCTCGCCCCTGAGCAGCCGTGGCGCTGCCCCGAGCACTGCGACCGGTACGAGGTATCCCTCATCGAAGGTGGGATGGCGACCGCACCGCTCGCTCGCCCGCCCGTCGAGGGCGAGCCCGACGACGACCCCGACGAGATCGTCGCGGTCCTCGAGGACGCCGAAGCGATCGTGGAAGCCGCCGAGCCCGACGCCGTCCGAGACCTGGACCGATCGTCCGGCGACCGCAAGCGATGGCAGTTCTGGAGGCGCCGCCCACCCGAGGATGGCGACGACCTCAAGCTGAGCAACCGCTGACCCGTCGCGGCTTGGCGGCCCGCCGTGACCGGCTCCGGCGACGTCGCTTCGGAGGACTGAATGATCCGCCGCCGAGACGGATCGCCGCGCTGAGGGTCAGCCGCCCACCGTCGAGGTGAGACGGGAGATCACTGCCTGCACGATCGCGACGCCTTGCGGGATGCGCACGTCGTTGTTCCCGAACATGAAGGTCACGAGGGCCCGCCCGACGCGTACGTCGACGAGGTCGTCGATCACATGCACCGCCTTGCCGTTCTGGTCGGTTCCTGTCTCGCTGGCCTCGTATCCGACAGCCTCGTCGCCGACGCCTTGCAGGTTGGTGATCGGCGTGACCGTGGCCTGAGCCCCGTTGGTCGCCCGGTTGAACGCATCCTGGAAGCACGTTGCCGCGTTGCTGGCCTTATACGCTGCGATGTACTGCTGAGCAGCCTTGACGTTCTTGAACGCGTACACGGTGTCTTGGGCCCCCGCGTTGCTCGTCTGCGCCGGGTCGCCGAACGACCGTGAGAGGGCTCGCGGCCCGCGCCGCGCTGCGTCCACCGCCGCGACGATCTGCTTGCAGGAAGCGATGCCCTTGAAGCTCTTGGTGCCGGCGTCGGTCTGCTTGGCTGACCTCCACGTCGAGGGGACGTCGGCGGGGCTGAGCACCCCAGCCTTCAGGATCGCCTTGTCCGACGCCGCCGACTTCACCCCGGCGCCGGCCGGTGCCACCAGGGCTACCGCGGTCGCGACCCCGGCCGCCACTGCGATCCATCGTCCCTGACGCATGCGCTGCTTCCTTCCGTGAGGCGCCGCTGCCCGCGGCGTCTGGTCGTCGAGTCGGGTGAACCTAGCAACGGAGCCCGGGTCGATCGGCATCGCGGGCACTGCGCCAGGCAGTGGTCGGGCTTCGTGCCGACTGCGGAACAGCCGTACGTGCCGACCACGATTGCTCCCCGGCCATCGTCTCAGCGAGCGAACTGGGCTCGTTCCGCGACGTCACCGCCGGGGAGTGGCCAGGCGTCCGGGTGGAGAATGCCCGCGAGGATCTCCACTCCGTCGACGAGTCGGGGTCCGGGTCGTACGAAGTAGGACGACGCGTCAACCGCCCAGACCCCACCGCCCGCCGCGGGGGTGGTGGTGAGATGGCGTTGAAGGTCGAGGTCTTCGGCGGCGAGCGCGCGTGACCCGTCGAGGCCGTAGCCGCAGGGCGCGATGACGACGACCTCCGGGGCCATCGCGACGATGTCGGGCCAGGTGAGCGGTACCGAGTATTCGCCGGGTCGGGCGAGAACCGGCTCTCCGCCGGCCGTGTCCACCATGTCCGGGATCCAATGCCCGGCGTTGTACGGCGGGTCGGTCCACTCGAGCACGAACGTCCGGGGTCGGGGTGCCTGCGCCACCGTCTTGGCGACGTGGTCGAGGCGGTCCCGCAGCCCCCGGACCACCCGCTCGGCCTGCTGGGCGCGATCGGTTGCGTCTCCCACCGTCACGATGGAGTCGAGCACCTCATCGAGTCGCTTGGGATCGAGAGTGAGGACCTCGGCCCGACAGCCAAGGTGGGTCAGAGCGTCGGAAACCTCGGCGACGTCGATGGCGCAGACGGCGCAGAGGTCCTGGGTGACCACGAGGTCGGGATCGAGATGGCGCAGGGCATCTTCGTCGAGGGTGTAGATCGAGGTGTGGGCTTCGGCCCGTTGGTTCACCATGGCATCGATCTCTGCGGGCGTGAGTCCCGGTGGGAGCGACGTGTCGGAGACGACTGGCTTGGAACGGGCCGCGTCGGGGTAGTCGCATTCGAATGTGACGCCGACGACGTCCGCGTCGAGCCCGAGGGCGTAGAGGATCTCGGTGGCGGACGGTAGGAGTGACACGATCCTCATTGGGTCTCCCTCGTCGTAGTCGTCGTACTGGTCGCGTCAGGCGGGCAGGAGGTCCATGAATGCGAGCGAGCCGCGGGTCGTCACGGTGCCGGCCTGCACCTCGATCGGGTGTGAATATCGGGGGCTGCTGGTGACGAAGGTGTGGAACTCGCCCACTTCGGCGCAGTGATCGGCGCCTTCCGGCAGATCGTCAAGCAGGGCCTGGTCGAACGTTCTGCCGAGGAACGATTCATCGAGCACGTTGAGGTCGACGGCGACGAGGATCGCCTGGATGTGGAGCTCGATGATCTCTCGGGCAAGGGCGTCGGTGTCGAGGCGCCAGATCGGGAACGACGCCTGCCATCCCGACTTCGCGAGCTGTTGGGTTCGGTAGTCGCGATGGTCCTCCAAGAAGAGGTCGCCAAAGGCCATCTCCCCGAGGTTCGCGAGCGGAGGCCGCTGCAGGGCTGCTGCGATGCAGGATTCGTACACGTCGTTGGGACACGGATCGGGGAACTCGACCGTCGCGAGCGTCATGCCGAGCGCGTCGGCCTGGGCTTCGAGGAGCTCGCGGCGGACACCGTGGCCGCTGGATCGGCCGTCGGCCCCAAAGGTGCTCAGCAGGGCGGCGACCTCGCGCCCTCGATCCTCGAGGGTGCGCAGGGTCATCGTGGCGTCCTTGCCACCGCTCCAGGAGAGCGCGAGCTGATCGCGGCGGCCGGGGCTCGTCGAACCGGTCATGCGGGGTCCCTCCGTAGTGCGCGCCGGGTCGACGCGACCCGGCGGGCGAGGTCGGCGAGGGGCTGCAGCGCCTCGTGTGTCTCGGTGCCACCGTCATAGTGGGCGATCATGGTCGGCAACGCTCGGGACCCCTCGACGACCTCGATAGCAAGCTGTACGTCCCTGGGGGCCCCGATCGGGTCGACCAGGAACCCTTCCCGTTCGAGGATCCGCCTTGCCAGCGAGGCATGCAAGGAGGTTCCGGTCACCGTGGCGACGCCGGTGGGCTCGCCGCAGAAGACGAAACGCCATTGGATCGGGTCGAAGGCCCAATTCGAGTTCGGGAACGCCCGGTCGAGCAGACCGTGCGCCACGACGTCTTCGGGGAGCCCGGCGGCGAGGTGGCCGTCCGAACCGAGCAGCCACATGCGGTCGGCGCTGCGGAGGGCGAGCTCGAGGTCGTGGGTGGCGAGGACGATCGCTAGCTCCTGCTCCCGCGCCAGTCGCTGTAACAGGGCGACGAGTTCCACTCGGGCGGTCACGTCCAAGAATGCGGCTGGTTCATCGAGGAGGATGATGGCGGGCTGCTGTGCGAGCGCCCGGGCGATCATGATGCGCTGCCGTTCCCCGTCGCTCAGTTCGGCGACGGTCCGTTCGGCGAGGTGTGCGACCGAGACCGTCGCCAGCGCTTGGTTGACGACCTCATCGTCGTGCTCGTCGAGGCGTCCGAACCACCCGGTGTACGGATGGCGTCCGAGGCTGACAAGGTCTCGACCGGTGAGCCGCCCGGTGTCGTGCTGGTCGGTGAGTACCGTCGCGAGCTGGCGCGCGACTTCGGTCCGCGGCATCTGGTTCAGGTCGGACCCGGCGAGGTCGACGGTGCCGTCGAGCGGTGGCTGGACCCCCGCGAGCGTCCGCAACAAGCTGGACTTTCCCGCGCCGTTGGGTCCGAGCAGGCAGATGAATTCGCCCGCTTGCACACTGAGGGACAGATTCTCGACGACGACGCGCGCCACGCGACGTCCGGTCCGAAAGCCGACGCGAACGTCGTGCGTGGCGAGTACCGGCGTCACGACCCCAAGGCTCCCGCGGCACGGGCGCGAAGCACGACCCAGATCACGATCGGGGCACCGATGAGGGCCGTGACCGCGTTGAGAGGCAGAACAAAATCGGCACCAGGAAGCTGGGCGATGATGTCGGCCGCCAACGCGATGCTGCCTCCGAGCAACACGGTGGCTGGGACGAGGACTCGGTGGTCACTGGTGCCGAGCGCGGCACGGGCCAAGTGTGGGACCGCGATGCCGAGAAACCCGATCGGCCCGCAGAACGCGGTTGCCACGCCGGCTAGCAGTGCTGAGGTGCCGATGGTGATGAATCGGGTCCGGCGAACCTCGACGCCCATCGTCGCTGCGTATCGCTCGCCGAGCAACAGCGCGTTGAGCTGTTTGATCGTCAACATCGCAAGCACCAAACCCAGTAGCAGGACCGGCACGAGGACGTGGAGCTGATCCCAGGTTACGGACCGGAAGCTGCCCGCCTCCCAGGCGAGGAACTGCTGGATCCGGGGACCGTCGGCCGAGGCGATGAGCACGGTTACGAACGATGACACGGCGTAGCTGACCATCAACCCGATGACGAGAATGGTCACGGTCGATCGAACGCGCCGGGCAGCGAACAGCACCGCGCCCATCACCAGGCCGGCGCCGAGAACACCGGCGCCGGCGATCCCGATCTGGCCCACCCCGCTGAGCCCGGCCAGGAAGGTCGCGTTACTTTGCGCCGCGCCAAGAACGACGAGTGCGACACCGAGGCTTGCTCCTGAGCTGACCCCGAGCACGAACGGGTCCGCGAGCGGGTTCCGGAACAGTGTTTGCATCTGGAGCCCGGCGACCCCGAGGGAGGCTCCGACCAGCACACCAGCGATCGAGCGCGGCAGGCGGAGGTCGCGCACGATCGTGGTGTAGACGCCGTGTCGCTCGCCACCGGCCAAGACCCGTACGACATCGGCGATGGGAATGTTCACCGAGCCGACCGCGATTCCCAAGACGAACACGATGACGAGCACGACCCCGAGGATCAGGAACACGGCCGCGATTCGTGTGGCGTGCGTTCGTCGGCCCGGACCGGAGGCTCCGGCCGGCTTCGCCGGGGGCGAGGTGATCGCGTCGGGCTTGGTGAGCGTCATGGCGTGATCAGGTCTTGGGGAGCCGCACGTAGAAGACGAACTGGTGGTCGCGGGCGAGTTCAGGATGAAACACCTTGATGAGATCTGCTAGCACCAGATCGGGCCGAGCGACGCCCCGTTCGAAGTAGTCGAGACCGCCGTTCACGTTCTTGACCCGGTTCGGCACCCACAGTTGTCGGAGACGGAACGGCCGGAAAGCCTGATAGCGGGGTTCGTCTTTGGTCGCGTCGGCCAACGACGTCCAGAACTGGCTTCCGTCGATCCAGATGTCGGCGTTGCCCGCCTGGGCCAGTTCCGCTTCCAAGTCGATCATGATCGGGCCGGTCTCGGTGTTGGCGGCCCACACGGACGTCCCACCCGCATCGGCGATCAGCCGCGCGGTGAGGCTCTTACCACCTTTGTCATAGTACGTACCGGAGTTGACGAATCCGGTCATGACCTTGGGCCGCTGCGCCACCGAGACGCCCGCCGCAATTTTCTCGAGCTGGTGATAGCGAGTGGCGACCGTCGCGAACGAGGCTTGCGCGCGCGCCTCGCGGTTGAACAGGGTCGAGATCAGCTTTCCCCACTCCGCCTGACCGAGCGGGGTCGCCTCGAGATACTCCGCGATGGCAACGACGGGGACGCCGCTGTCCCGCAGGCGGCCGTACGCCGGCGAATCCGTTCCGGCGGTCAGCAGGACGTCCGGCTTCGCTCCCAGTACCCGCTCAACGTCGATGTCACCGGACTTCGCGAACTCGACAAAGTCGGAGCGACTGAACAGCCGCCGTACCGGCTTCGAGACGACATACTGCTCGCTTCCGACGCCACGCAATGTATTGACTTCACCGAGGTCCACGATCGCCGGCAAATGCGTCGTCGACTCCGCGAAGACCGATCGGACAGGGACCTGTACGACCTCAGCTCCCGCGAGATCGCCCTGGAGCTTGGGTGTCGGCGTTCCACATTGGACCAGCACGTAGGTCTGCGGAGCTCCGCCCGGGGACGGCTCCTTGACGGTGACGATCTTGTAGTTGTTGTGGTAGACGATCGTGAAATTACGGGCATCGGTTAGGACCGCCTTGTCGGGGAAGTAGTCCGTTCCCTGCTTGAAGCCGTGCACGCACCCGGTGGGGTTGGCGCGATCGACAGCGGCCGAGGCTGGCGGTGACGTCGAGACCCACGACGCAGTCGCGGCGACAACCACGGCGCCGACGACGCAGGCTCGGGCAACGGTCGTGGCCATCGGTCGCGAGAGCGCGCGCGACCAGCGCGTAGAACCAAGAAGACCGGACATTTGAACCCATCCTTCGTGGGGAGACTTGTCAAGGTGTCGCAGCCGGTCTCCTGGCTCCCGGATCAAAGCTCGCCCCGCCTTCCCAGGCCGTCACGGGCCCAGTGGCATATGGGGTTCACTCCCCGGTCACAGTGGCGAGGACCACGCCGGAATCGCACCGGCTTCCCGAGCACTACGACAAGGCGATTTCTAGGCGAGTGGACCCAGGCCGTCAATCCGGCCGCCCGTGGTCGAGATCACGTGCCGGGTGTTCGTGTCGCGCCGGCACAACACGGGTTCGCGCGATTGCATCCCACGACCGCGCCTCCGACCCCATGGGCGGGGTCCTTCGTCGCGTGGGAAACCCAGAGCCCGCTTCGACGGAGCGATACCGCGCTACGAGCTCGTCGTGGTCGAGCGTCCGGTCACGGTGAACGCCACGACCCGAGGTCCCGCCTCGACGAGGACGTGTCCCGCCGCGACCGCGACGATCGGGAAGTGCTGACTCGAATCGAGGGCCACGGGATGGCGCACGACGAGGTGCCCGGTGGCCGGGTCGAGGCCGTCGAGGATCCCTGCGGACCGGTTCACCGACCAGACCAGCCCCGCACCGACGGTGACGGGACCGTCGGCGCCGCCCGCGGTGCTCCAGCCGTGTCGCAACCGGGGTGGTGTCGTGTCGACGAGCACCTGCTGCACCCCGTCCTGGCAGGCCACGTAGACCGACGAGCCGAGCGCCGCGTTCCCCCCGAACGCGGGACACAGGTCCAGGGACGCCAGCGGGGTGTGATGATCGGCGCCGCCGAGCGAGGCCGGGTCGAGCAGGTAGGCGCGGTTCTGCTTCCCGACCTGGAAGAGGTGCCCGTCGCTGAGGAGCACCGGCGCGGTCGAGCCCAGGTCGAGGTCGCCGGCGTTGTCGTCGCGCCACGAGCTGGGCTGGAAGACGTCCAAGACCGAGCCGCTGGTCGGGTCGAGCCTGACCACGGCGTCGCTGTTGTCGATCGCTGACCCCGACGGGGGGTGCAGCGAGTTGCCGGTCGCGGCGTAGAGGCGACCCGACGCGTCGAACGTGACGCCCGTTGGCGCCCACACCGCGCCACCGGCGTTGCCGGCCTCGCTGGCCGCCTCGAAGAACCCGCCGATGCCGCTCCCGTCGGCGTGGGCCCCGACGACGAAGCCGTGGTAGGTGCCGCAGTCGCCGTACAGCCCACCGAACCCGACGTACACCGTCCCGTTCGCGAACGCGAGCGCGGCCCGTTGCTGCTCGAGCTCCGGGTGGGTCATCGCGGGCGGGTCGATCGGCGTCGGGACCACAACGACCCGCCCCGACGTGGCCTCGACCCCGACGAGCTCGTGGACCGGCACCCGGCTGGCGGGGGCCAGGACCTCGGCGACGGCGTAGACCCGCGGGGGCCGCGCCGTGAGGTCGGCGACCGGTGAGCCGGTGATGCCGAGCGGGTTGATGTCGCCACAGCCGTCGGCGGCCCGGTTGACCGACACCACCGTCGATAGCGGGACTGGGGCGCCTACGTGGCGTGGCCCCCAGACCCGATGCCCGTCGCTGACCGCGAGCCCGTACAAGGAGTTGTTCTCGGTGGCGACGACCACGATGTCGCCGACCACCAGCGGTCGGGCCTGGACGATCCCATCGAGGGTCGGCGACTGCCACGCCGGCTTCGGCCGTGCCGACGCCGCGGGCGCCGCGGCGCCGGTCGCGCCCACCGAGGTGCCGACCGTGACGAGCACGGCCAAGAGCCGAGCCGCGCGCCGCCGGGTCGGTCCGACGCTAGGCACCGGGTGTCGCGACCGGCTGCGCCACCGGGGGCGGCGGAGCGCCTTCCTCGATCTCGATGCGGGGCAGGAGACGGTCGAGCCAGCCCGGGAGCCACCAGTTGGCGTCCCCGAGGAGCTCCATCGTCGCCGGCACCAGCACCATGCGGACCACCGTCGCGTCGACGAACACCGCGACCGCAAGACCAAGCCCGAACATCTTCACCGTCGGCTCGGGGCTGGCGACGAAACCGAGGAACACGCTGATCATGATCAGCGCCGCTGAGGTGATGACCCGCGCCGTCACTGAGAGACCGTTGATGACACTGCCCAGGTTGTCTCGGGTCTCCTGGTAGTCCTCACGGATCCGCGACAAGAGGAACACCTCGTAGTCCATCGACAATCCGAACAGGATGGCGAACATCATCATCGGCACGTACGCCACGATCGGGGTCGTCTCCGACACGCCGACCACATCTTTCAGCCAGCCCCATTGGAACACCGCGACGATCACACCGAACGACGCGCCGATCGACAGCAGGTTCATCACCGCGGCTTTCAACGGGACGAACACCGACCGGAACACCATCATCAGCAGCAGGAACGACAAGCCGACGACCGCGCCGATGAACAGCGGCAACCGGTCCTGGATCCGCTGACCGAGGTCGATGTACGCCGCGGTGATGCCACCGACGTAGACCGCCGCGCCGGTCCCCTTCACCGCGGTAGGCAGCACGCTGCCGCGCAGACGGTTGACGAGCGTCTCGGTCGCCGCGGACTGCGGCGCTGACGACGGGACGACCACGACGACGGCGGCGTCCCGACTGGGGCTGAGCTGGGGCGGGGCGACCGCCGCCACGCCGGGCACTCGCGCCACCGCGGTCTCGACGACGGTGGCCGCTTCCGTGTCACCCGGCGTCGGGAACGAGACCGCGAGGACCAGCGGACCGTTGGCCCCCTTCCCGAACCCCTGGCTGATGAGGTCGTACGCCTGGCGTTGGGTGGTGCTCCTCGGCGCCGAGCCGTCGTCGACCTGCCCGAGGCGCATCCCGAGCATCGGGGCGGCGAGGACCAACAAGATGGTGAGACTGGCGAACACCGCGGGCCACCGGTGCCGCGACATGAAAGTGGCCCATCGCTCCCACCCGTGGCTCTGCGCCCCGGTGAGCGCGTGGTGGTCGGGGCCGCGCGCCGACCGGCGAAGCCGGGGGGTCCGCACCCGGTTGAGATGCGTGCCCGCGACGGCGAGGAGCGCGGGGATCAGCGTGACCGCGGCGGTGATCATCACCAGCACGACCATCGCGGCGGTGAACCCGAGCCACGTGACGTACGGGATCCCGGCGAGCGCCAAGCCGCAGATCGCGATGACGACCGTCCCCCCGGCGAACAGCACCGCCTGACCGGCGGTCCCGTTCGCGAGGCCGATCGAGTCGATCACCGTCATGCCCGCGGCGAGGTTCTGGCGGTGGCGGGTGAGGATGAACAGCGAGTAGTCGATTCCGACGCCGAGGCCGATCATCGTGGCGAGGGTCGGCGCGACGGTCCCGATGTCGGTCACCGCGGCCAGGGCGAAGATCAGTGAAAGCCCGACCGCCAACCCGAAGAGGGCGGTGCCGATCGGGATGCTCATGGCGATCACCGACCCGAACGCGACCAGCAGGATCACGACCGCTACGAGCAGACCGATGGCGTCAGCGCTGTCGGTCGTCTCCTGGTTGAACGCATCGGCGACGGCCCCGCCGTACACGACCCGCAGCCCGGCCTGGCGGGCGGGGCCGGTCGCGGCCTCCAGCTGGTGAAAAGCATCCGCGGGGAGCTCGGTGGCCTTGGTGTTGTACTGGAGGTTGGCGTACCCGATCGTGGCGTCGCGGGACACGAACGCTCCTCCGACCCCTGGCGTCGCGGGGCCGGCGACCTGGGTGACGTGGGCCAGCGCGCCGAGCCGGGTCTGGGTGGCCGCGACCGCGGCCGCCAGCTGCGGGTCGCGCAGCGTCGCGCCGTGCTGGGCCGCGAACACGACCGCGGCGGTGTCGCCGGCTCGGCTCGCGAACCGCCGGTTGAGGAGGTCGCTCGCCCGCTGGGACTGGGCCCCGGGGATCGAGAACACGTCGACGGTCTTCCCGCCGGCCGCGACGGCGACGACGGTGACGGCGACGGCCGCGATGACCCAGGCGGCGATGGTGATCCACTTGCGGCGGGCCGCGGCGCGGCCCAGTCGGTCCAACAGCGCAGCCACGTGACCTCCCTATCGTCGCCCGCTGGCTGGCGAACGTGTCAGCGATCCCACCACGTCGACCATCGGTCCCGCCGGGTTGAGGCCGGTCCCGGGCTCGAGGCCCGGGCCCGGGTCGGGCGCCATGTCAGGCCGGGCCCGGCGTCGGGTCGAGCGTCGCGTCCGGGTGCAGCCGGAATCCCGAGAAGCGGTGGTGAGGGAACCGGGCGTAGAAGTCGTCGGTGCCGTCGGCGGCCAGGAGGTCGACTCGGGTCGCGCCGCTCCGGCGGTATCCGGTCTGGAGCAGGTCGGCGCCGATGCCGGCACCGCGGTGGGGCTCGGCGACGAGCAACGCCGAGAGATACGCGTCGAGGACCCCGTCGCTGAGCACGGTCGCGAACCCGATGACCTCGTCGGCGACGACCGCGACGACGGTGGTGACACCCGGCGCGGTGAGCGCCTGCTGCGCCCGGGCGGGATCAGACGGCAGCGACAGCCAGCCTTGCGCCTGGCACAACCCCAGGATCGCTCCGAGGTGTTCGCGGTGGAAGGGCTCGTAGCGGACGGGCACACGACGACGGTAGGCGGCCCGGATGACGGGTGGGTGGAACACGCGAGCGGTCGCGGGACGGGTGGGGGAGGTCGATCGAGACGGGCCGGCACGTGTCGCGCGGTACCGTCGCCGGTGTGGTCCCGGAGGTGCGCACCGAGCGATTGCGGCTGCGGCGCTGGCGACCCGAGGACCGGGAGCCGTTCGCGCAGCTGAACGCGGACCCGAGGGTGGTCGAGTATCTCCCGGGTGCGCTGAGCCGCGCCGAGAGCGACGCGCTGGTCGCACGCATCGAGGCCGGCTGGTACGAGTACGGCTACGGGCTCTGGGCAGTCGAGGTGCCCGGCGTGGCGCCGTTCGTCGGGTTCGTCGGCTTGAGCACCGCCAACTTCGACGCCCGGTTCACGCCCGCGGTCGAGGTCGGATGGCGTCTCGCGGCGCCCGCTTGGGGCTCGGGATACGCGACCGAGGCCGGCCGGGCCGCGCTCGCCTACGGGTTCGACGACGTCGGGTTGAACGAGATCGTGTCGTTCACCGCGCAGGGCAACACCCGGTCCCGTCGCCTCATGGAACGGCTCGGGATGCGCCGCGATCCCGCCGACGACTTCGACCATCCCCGAGTGGCCGAGGGCAGTCACCTGCGCCGCCATGTGCTGTACCGCCTGGACCGGGACGCCTGGTCGACCGGGACCGGCTGACCGGCCCGGCGGTCAGTCGTCGCGGGTCGCGACCGCGTTGGGGGTGACGTTGGGTTTGGGCTCGTAGTCAGTGACCGTGACGTCTCGAGCCTCGAGGTCGAACTTGGCTCGCAGCTCGTCCCGACAGGTCGGGCACACCCCCGCGAATCGCATCGCGACGATCCGGCGGCAGCGAAGGCAGGGCTGTTCGACCGGGGTGAGATCGAGCGGGTCGTCGATCATGCCGGGACCACCTCGACCGGGATGCCGTTCACGCACATCGCCTCACAGAGCGGGCAGGTGCGGTAGTAGACGGTGCGGTCGGACACGCGTTCCCTCGGTGAAGCGGCTGGCGCACGATACGCCGTTCCGCGTTACCACTCGCGGCTCCCGGTAGTTTCCGAGGTGTGGCCGAACCCGAGGCGCTCGCCGTCCTCGACCAGTGCGTGCGAGGCCTCGGCGGCGACGACCGCCCCGGTCAGCGGCTCCTCACCGAAGCGGTCGCCGCCGCCTTCGACGATTCGCACCACCTGGTCGCCCAGGCCCCGACCGGTTCGGGCAAGAGCCTCGCCTACCTGGCCCCGGCCGTCGCGTCGGGACGGGCGACGGTGGTGGCGACCGCGACCCTCGCGCTCCAAGACCAGCTGTGGCGCAAGGACCTCCCCCTGGTCGCCGAGCAGAGCGGCATCCCATTCGAAGCGGCGGTGCTGAAGGGACGCAGCCAGTACCTGTGCCTGGCGCGGCTGCGCGCCGCGGTCGGCGGCGAGGCCCTGTTCGACGAGCGGCCTGGCCCCGATCTCGCCGCCGAGCTCACCCGGCTCGAACGCTTCGCCGCGGCGTCCGAGACCGGCGATGCCTCCGACGCCGACGTCACGCCCGGGGTCTGGCGGTCGGTGTCGTGCGGGCCGAACGAGTGCCCGGGCGCGGCCCGGTGTCCCGCCGGTGAGGACTGCTTCGCCGAGCACGCCCGCCGCCGGGCCGACGGCGCCGACATCCTCGTCGTCAACCACGCCCTCTACCTGGCTCACCTTGCGGCCGGGGGGACCTTGCTGCCCCACCACGACGTCGTCGTCGTCGATGAGGCTCACGCCCTCGCCGACACTGCGACCCGTGCGCTCGGCAGCGAGGTCGCGCCCGGCGGTCTTCGCCACCTCGCGGCGCGGCTCCGGGGCGCGGGCGTTCCCGCGGCCGACGCGGACGCGGTGGCGGAAGCCGCTGAGCGGCTTGAGGACGTCCTCGGCGACGTTGACGGCCGGGTCGACCCGACCGAAGAGCGCCTCGCCGGGGTCCTCGCCGCGGCCGCGGAGCGGATCGCGACCGCCGCCGGTCGGGTCGACCAGCGCGGTGACGCGCCTCGGGCGACCCAGACCGCCCGGCTGGCCGCGGCCCGCCTCGACGCGGTCCGGCGCGTCCAAGCGCCCCGCGACGACGAGGTGGCGTGGGTCGAGAGGGGTGAGCGGCCGGTGCTGCGCCTGGCGCCGGTGGACGTCGGGTCGCGGCTGGCTCCGCTGCTCTTCGCCCACCAGACGTGCGTGCTCCTCTCCGCGACGTTGGGGCCCGGTCCCCGGTTCGAGCCCTTCGCCCGCCGAGTTGGTCTGGAGCCGACCGCGGACGCCGCCAGCGAGCGCGGCTACCTCGCGGCCCGGGTCGAGTCGCCGTTCGACGTCCGGGGCCAGTCGCTGCTGTACGTCCCGCGGGCGCTGCCCGACCCGCGACGCGACACGTGGGCCGACGCCGCCGGTGAGGAGCTGTGCGCGCTGGTCGCAGCCGCCGGCGGCCGGGCGTTGGTGCTGTGCACGTCGCGGCGAGCCGTGGAGCGGTTCGCCGCCCTGTTACGGGACCGCACCGACCATCCGGTGCTGGCCCAGGGCGACGCCGCGAACGCGGCGCTGCTGGAGCGATTCGCGGCCGAGGAGACCTCCTGTCTCGTCGCCACCCGGGCGTTCTGGCAGGGCGTCGACGTTCCCGGCCCCGCGTGCGTGCTCGTCGTCATCGACCGGGTCCCGTTCAGCCGTCCCGACGACCCCTTGGAACAAGCCCGCCGGGAGGCCGTCGAGCGGGCCGGCGGATCCGGGTTCCGTGACGTCGACCTGCCGGCAGCGGCGCTGGTCCTCGCGCAAGGCGCGGGGCGGCTCCTGCGCCGCCGTGACGACCGCGGCGTCGTCGCGGTCCTCGACTCGCGGCTCGCCACCGCGGGCTACCGCCGCGTCCTGCTCGAGGCGCTCCCACCGATGCGTCGCACCGTCGAACGCCAGGCCGTGGTCGACTTCCTCCAGGCGGGCGGCGCGACCTAATCCGTTCCCGGGGTCGTGTCGGCGTGTGGTCGCCAATGTGCGGGTGAGAAGCCGTGCGCCTGTCGATGGGTGGTCGTCTCGCGGCGGCGCCGACCCCAAAGGGAGGGCCACACCGCCGCGAACGAGAGGCCGGCACCGAGGAGCATGACCGCTTGGAGGCCTTTGGAGAACGCGTCGTCGGCGATCGAGTTCACCTGGTTTCGCACCTGCGGGAGGTTCTCTTGGATCTCGGCGCGGGCGTCGGCCGACCCCGACAGCTGGTCGCGGATCTCTCGCCGCTCCTGCGCCGTGACCGGCGCGGGACCGTTGGCTTGGTCGATCCGGCGGATCACCTCGTGGTTCTCGAGCCCGCGGAACAACGCGACCGAGAGCGCCAACCCGACGACGATGCCCATCAGTCGGGCGGTCTGCAGCACCCCAGACGCGACGCCGGCCTTCTCGTCCGGCATCGACTCCATCCCCGCGGTGTTCGAGATGTTGTACGCGAACCCTTGGCCGAAACCGGCGACGACGAGCCCGACGACGACGACGGCCACCGTCGACGACGCGTCGAGGAGTGCGAACACCAACATGCCGGCGCCGACGAGGGCCATCCCAACCGCCATGAGCACCTGGGACCCCATCTTGGGGACGAGGCGACCGCCGATCGGGGACATCACGACGAGCGGGATGCTGAACGTGAGGAAGATGAGACCGGCCTCGAGCGGCTTCTGGAGCAGGATCTCCTGGAGGTACAAGGTGAGGAAGAACAGGATGGCCCCGAACTGCCAATTCCCGAGGAACGCGACCGCCGACGCACCCTTGAACCGGGGATCGCGGAACAACGCGAAGTCGACCAGCGGTGGGTGTCGTCGAGGGCGCAGCTCGAGGATCACGAAGACGACGAGGATCGCGATGCCGACGACGATCCCGATGATCACCTCCGGGGCCGACCATCCGGCTTGGGCGCCTTGTTGCAATCCGAAGATGAGCGGCGCGAACCCCAACGTCAACGTGACGAACCCGGCCCAGTCGATTCCGCCGGTGTAGCTCTCGTCGCGGGAATCCTCGACGACGGCGAGGCTGATGACGATCACCGCGATCCCGATCGGGACGTTCAAGAAGAAGAACCACCGCCAGGACGCCTCCTGGGTGAGGATCCCCGCCACCAACGGACCGAGCGCCGATCCCACCAGCCCGACACCGGACCAGATGCCCAACGCCTTGGGCCGCTCATCGAGGGGGAAGGCGTTGTTCACGATCGACAACGACGTGGCGAAGATGACCCCGGCACCGAGACCCTGCACCAGCCGAGCCCCGATAAGGAAGAGGTCGTCCGGTGCTACGGCGCACGCCACCGACGCCGCCACGAACACCACCACGCCGACGAGAGCCACCTTGCGGCGCCCCACGATGTCGGCGAGACGCCCGACGGCGATCATCGGCGACACGAACGCCAGCAGGTACACGTTGACCGTCCACGCCAGCGTCTCAGTCGACGCGTGGAGGTCTTTTCCGATCTGGGGGAGCGCGACCGCGACCCCGAAGAAGTCGACAGTCAGCAGGATCATGATCCCCGACATCGCGATGACGACCCACCAGCGCCGGTTCGTGCCCGTCATGGTGCGGCTCATCGGCGGGAGATTACCCACCCGCTCATCAGGCTGGCTGGCTTCGGTCCCCGCCCCGCCCGCCGATCGGCGGCGGCGGGCACCGCGGCGGTTGCCGACGGTGACGGCTACCCTGGGTGGGCCGTGACGCCCGACACTGCGCAACGCACCTTCCGGGAACGGGCCGTCGACGCCGCGAACCGGCTGGGGGAGCGGTTCTTACGCTGGCTCGACCGCTACTTCGCGCGCCATTCGCTCGTCGGTGACCGCACCTTCTTCGACCCGGCCGGCTTCCCGTGGGTGAAGCGCCTCGAAGCCGGGTTCCCGCAGATCCGCGCTGAGCTCGACGAGGTGCTGCGCTACCACGCCGATCTCCCGAACTTCCAGGACATCTCCACCGACCAGTACCAGCTGACGAACGACGACCGGTGGAAGACCTTCTTCTTCTACGGGTACGGCTTCAAGGCCGGAAACAACGTCGACCGGTGCCCCGACACCGACCGGCTCCTCGCCGAGATCCCGGGTATGACGACCGCGATGTTCTCGATCCTCTCGCCCCACAAGAAGATCCCACCGCACGGCGGCCCGTACAAAGGGGTGTTGCGCTACCACCTTGGGCTCCTCGTTCCCGAGCCGGTCGACGGGTGCGGGATCCGGGTCGGTCACGACCTCCGCCAGTGGCGCGAAGGTCAGAGCCTGGTCTTCGACGACACCTTCGAGCACGAGGCTTGGAACGATACCGACGGGGTCCGAGTCGTCCTCTTCGTCGACTTCAAACGGCCGTTGCGCGGCCCGGCCCGCTGGATCAACGAGGCGGTCCTCAAGCTGATCGGCGTGTCACCGTTCATCCAGGACGCCAAGGCCCGTCACAACGCCTGGGAGCGACGCTTCGAGGAGATCCGCAGCCGCGGCGCCTGACCGTCGCCGACCGGGGTGACCCCCCGGTCAGCGGGCGGCGAATTGGTCGTGTTCGGCGATCACCTTGTAGAGCAGCTCGGAGGCCTCTTCGAGCATCGCGGCGTCATGCTCCACCATGAGGCTCAACCGGATGAGGCCCGCCTCGCTCGTCACCGCCGGTGAGATCACCGGGTTCACGAACACGCCACCTTCGAAAAGGTCCCGGAACACCGTCGCCACCGAGGCGTCATCGGCTCGCCGCAACGGGATGGTGACGATCGCGCTCTCGGCCGGGTTCGTGGGGACGCCCCGCTCGGCGAGCAACCCGAGGAGCAGGTCCACGTTGGCTCGCAGACGCGCTGGCCGTTCGGGCTCCTCGCGCAAGATGCGGAGCGCCTCCAGCGCCGCGGCCACCGAACCCGGGGTGTTCGACGCGGTGAAGATGAACAGGTCCGACGAGACCGTGAGCAGCTCGATCGCGTCGCTCGGGCCGAGCAGCGCGCCGCCACAGCTTCCGAGCGACTTGGAGAACGTGACCGTCACGAGATCGACGTCGTCGAGGACGTCCTGTTGCTCAAGCGCCCCCCGTCCCCGTTCGCCGAGGACGCCGAGGCCGTGGGCCTCGTCGTCGAGCAGGAACGTGTTGGGGTACCGACGACAGATCTCGACCATCTCGGCGAGCGGTGCGGTGTCGCCACTCATCGAGTAGACGCCGTCGACGATGACGCCTTTGCCGACCTCGGCCGGCAGGCCGGCCAGCACCTTTTCCAGATGGGCGACGTCGTTGTGTCGGAACCGCCGCATCGTCGCCCCCGAGAGGCGCGCACCGCTCAGCAGCGAGTTGTGGGCCTCCTTGTCCACGATGGCGACGTCGTGGCGGCCGAGGAACCCGGCGATGGCGCTGGCGTTCGCCACGTACCCGGTGGAGAACACCAGGCACGACGGCAGCCCGTAGAAGTCGGCGAGCTCACCTTCGAGCTCGCGATGCAGGGTCAGCGTCCCGTTGAGCAGCCGGGACCCGGTGACACCGCTCCCGAACCGGCGGGTCGCGCTCACCGCAGCCTCGATGACCCGAGGGTGATACGAGAGGCTCAGATAGTTGTTCGACCCGAAGTTGATGACCTCACGGCCCTCGACGGTGACCCGGGGTCGGGAGGCGCTCTCCACCGACCGGTAATAGGGGTAGAGGCCGGTGTCCACGCCGAGCTGGTACAGCTCGTACCGCGGGAAGGCGTGCAGTCGATCGGTGAAGAACCCCATGGTGCTGCGCCCCAGCCTAGAAGCGGGCAGCGTCGTCGACGACCTCGCCGATGGGGTGGGTGGCGTCGGGTGCGACGGCCTCGATGATGACACCGCACGCAATGGGGTCCTCGACGACCTGGCGGAACCGGCGCGCCGCGAACCAGGCGGTCAACCCGTCCTCGGCTCGCTCGTCGAACGTCCATCGCACCTGCATCGTGCGTCGCCGATCGGGGCCGCTCGTCGGGCTGCCCGGCTCGGGGATGGGACGCCCCAACGAGCAGAAGATGCTCGCCGTCCCGTACTCGTACAGATGGTGGTAGACGGGCGGCATCCCGAGGCTCGCCATGTTGGCGAGAAACGCGGTGGCGTACATGGGGTCGCCCTCGAGGTACGAGCGGGGCAGCACGCCGAGACGGTCGAGGCCGTTCACAGCCCGCATGATGAGCCGCCGGACGAACCCGGGGAACAAGAGGAGCAACCCGAGCTCCTGGTCGACGCGGGCCGCTTCGCCGCTGCGGTGCCGGACCTCGGTCTCGTGCATGCCGACGACCATCGCCGCGAACGATTCGTCGAGGTCCATGCGGCGCTTCACCACGATGAGCGGCGCGCCGGTGACGAGCTTGGACTTAACCGCGTACGAGAACCAGATGCCGTGTCGGTCGTAGAGCCGTCCTCCGGCGACGAACCGGTTGATCGACGGGTGCCGCTCGGTGGTTTGGCGCAGACCCCAGACCGCGAGGTGGAACACGTCGATGCGAAGGCCGGGGTTCGTCTGGTTCCATTCCCGGATGAACGCATCGGTCTTGCGCAGCGGGATGTCATGCTCGAAGTAGACGGCCGATTCGTTGCGGCCGCGCATGAGGTACGGCATGACCCGACGGTTGCGGGGCAGGTCCCGCACTAGGTCGCCGTCTCGACGTCGCCACCACACGGCCGTTGAGCCTATCCCGATGTCCGGACCGCGGGCTGGTTCGGGTACCCCTCCGGCAACAGAAACGTCCCGGCGGTGGTCTTAGTGTACACCTGCCACTGGTAATAGCCGTAGAAGGCGGACGGGGCCGCGATCATCACGTTGGCGTAGTCCTGGACGGCGCGCACGTACTCGTGGCTGTTGTTGTACGCGAAGATCGCTTTCGCGATGTTCGCCGAACCACCGTTCGCGGCGAGGAGGCGGCCGGCGGCGAGAATCGCGTCGTGGTCGTCCTGGATGTTGGCGCCGTGGCCGTACTGCGCCCACGTGGCGGGCTCGAACTGCATCGGTCCTTGCGCTCCTGCGGTGCTCTGCCCTGGATTGCGGCCAAAGCGACTCTCGATGAAGTTGATCGCCGCGAGGTACGCGAACGGCACGCCGGTGGTGACCTCGGCCTCCTGGTAGTCGGCGAGCAGCTGTGCTGCCGGCACGGGAATCCGGATCGACGTGGACGGCAGCGACGTCGGGGCCGGACCGCCACCGGTGAAGAGGGCCTCGAGGGCCAGGTCGGCGTCGACGTTGGTGTTCACCGCGTCGTGCACGTCGGGACCGATCGCGGCGAGGACGGTCGGCCGCCAATCCGGGTGCGCCTTGAGCGCGCCGTACGCCGACTGCTGGGCTCGACCCAGGCTCGGGGTCGACGCCGCGCTGGGCTGACGCAACTCTCGCTCGATCTGGGTCAACGTGTTGGCCAGCGCGGCGGGACTGTCGGCTCGCACCGCGATCGTGGTCGTCGTGGTGCTGGTGCTGGCCGACCCGCTGGTCGACGGGTGGGAGCTGCCCACGCTCGTGCTCTGCCCGCCCGAGCAGGCCGCGAGGACCCCGGCGAGGGCCAGCAGCACGAGAGACGGGTGACGCACCCCGTGGTGGTGAGTCAGTTTGAGTGTCATAAGCCTCGAATATCCTCGGCGAGGGCCGGTAGGGCCCGGCAGCGAAACCGTGCGCAGGGCCGAAACTGACCACTACCCGGCCGGTAATCTCCGCAGCCAGTGTTCGCGGAGCTGCTTGCTTATCCCGGCGTGGAGCAGCATGTCACCCTCGGCTCCGGGGTCGGGTTCCTCGCCCTCCACGGGGGCCTAGAGCCCGGCACCGCCGAGCTGGCCCGGTCCGCCGCCGACCGGAGCGGCGCGTCGGTGTACACCGTCGTCCAGCCCGGCGATCTCGGCTGGCACGTCCCGGCCCACCGGGTCGAGCCGGGCCAGTGCCCGTCCCTCGCCGAGTTTCTCAGCCACGTGGCGGTTGTGGTGTCCCTCCACGGCTACCGACGTACCGATCTGCCCATGGCCCTCCTCGTCGGCGGCTCGAACCGTCCCCTCGCGGCCCGGCTCGGCGCGCAGCTCCGCGCCGGTCTCCCCGACTACGACGTGATCGACGACCTAGCCCGCATCCCCCCCGACCTGCGCGGCGTCCATCCGCACAACCC
>DAIPLE010000236.1:0-3475 GCA_036769425.1 Actinomycetota bacterium | reverse complement strand
TGGGCCACGGCAACTGGGCCACCGACCCGAACTACTCGGGCAAAGTCATCAAGGTGTTCGACGACATGGTCGCGTTCGCGCAGGGCGGCGGATAGCGGCAGCTCGTTGTGGTCCCGGTCGTCGTCGGGCGGGACCGCAGCCGGGCGCCATGGCCGTGATCCCCGGAAGGTCCGGCCCGCTCCGTCCTATCATCCGGGCCGCGACGCAGGTCGACGAACAGAAGGGGGGGACCAATGGCGATGCTCGGCGTGCGCTTCGACCTGCGGGTCCCCGACTTCGCGCCGACGACCCACGCCCGCCAGTACCAGGCCGCGTTGGACATGGCCGGATGGGCCGACCGGGTCGGTCTCGACATGGTCATCCTCTCGGAGCATCACGGCGCACCCGACGGCTATCTCCCGGCGCCGCTGACCCTCGTCGCCGCGGTCTTGGGCCGCACGCCGCGCATCCCGGTCAACGTCGCGGCGGTCCTCGTCCCGCTCCACGATCCGATCCGCCTCGCCGAACAGCTCGCGGTCCTCGACCTCTGTGCTCCCGGCCGGCTCAGCGTCGTCGCCGGCGTCGGGTACCGAAGCGTCGAGTTCGCGATGGCCGGCATCGAGCGCGCGGATCGGGGCCGCCTCCTCGAGGACGGCATCGAGGTGCTGCGACAGGCCTGGAGCGGCGAGCCGTTCACGTGGCGGGGCCGAACCGTGGTGGTCACCCCGAGGCCCGCGACCCCCGGCGGTCCCATCATCATGATCGGCGGCTCAACCGAGATCGCGGCTCGGCGCGCCGCTCGTCTGCACTGCGGGTTCTTCCCCGCGCTCGGCGACCCGCGTCTCGCCGAGATCTACCAGGAGGAATGCGCCGCCGTCGGGTTCGACACCGGGTTCTGCTCGCTGCCGTCCGGGCCCGGTTTCGTGTGCGTCGCCGAAGACCCGGAGGCGATGTGGGCTCGGATCGGCCCGCACGCCCTCTTCGACGCCCAGACCTACGCCGCGTGGCAGGAAGGACCGCAGCGGTCCGCCGTCGACGTCAAGGGGGCACAAACCTGGCAGGACGTGCGCGACACCGGCGTGTACCAGGTCCTCACCCCCGACGAGTGCGTCGACCTCGCGCACCAACAAGGCGAGTTTGGCTCCGTGCTCCTCCACCCGTTGATGGGCGGCATCCCACCCGAGCTCGGCTGGGAGTCGCTCGAGCTCTTCGAGCGCCAGGTCCTGCCGCGGCTGCGACCCTCGCCGTGAGCCCCGCCTTGGACTTCGCGCTGGTCGACTTCGACGACTTCCACCAAGTTGAGTTGCCGGCGCGTATCGCCGCAGGTCACGGCCGCCTGGCCGCTCGCGACGTCGCCGGGGTCGAGCCGATCGCCTTCCAGCTCGCCGACGGGCGGGCCTACACCTACCGTCCCGCGGGCGACACCGTGACGATCGGGGCCGGGGTGGCGTCGGCCCGCACTGTCGTCGAGATGAGCCCGGACGCGTGGTCCGACTACGTGAACGAGCTCCGCACCTGCTTCGGTCTTCTCTACGCCAACCTGGTGTCGTTCCCCCAGGGCGGGTTCGACGACCTGGCCCGCTGGGAGCCGGCGCTGCGGGCCCTGTTCCACGGCCGGCCGATCTATGACCCCGACGCCGTGACGCTCCCGCCGGACCTGGGGCGCGTTTTCACGCTCGACGACGCCGACTGGCCCACGTTCTTCGAGCAGACCGGCTTCGTGCACCTCCGCCACGTGTTCGCACCCTCCGAGGTTCTCCGGGTCTCCGACGAGGTCGACCGTCTCGTCGCCGCGGCTCGTCCCGGCGACGGCCGTTCCTGGTGGGCGACGCGCGCCGACGGCGGCGAGGTGTGCTGCCGCGTCACCTACACGACGCTCGCCTCGCCGCCCATCGCCGCGCTGGGCGACGATCCCCGGGTCCGCCGCCTCGCCGAGCTGGGGCCGCCCGGTCTCGTCCCGACTCTCGACTGCCTGGACGGCTTCGCCGCGGTGTTGAAGCAACCCGACGTGGTGGAAGGCCTGGCCGACCTGCCGTGGCATCAAGACTGTGGGCTCGGCGGACATCCGGTGATCTGCCCCGGCATCCAGATCGGGATCCAGCTCGACGCCGCGACCGCCGCCACCGGCCAGCTCCACTTCCTGGCCGGCTCGCAGCGATCCTCCTGTCACCCGATCCGTCCCGGTGATCAGGCCAGCCCGGTCGTCGCGGTCGACACCGAGCCGGGAGACGTGACGGTCCACGACCCCCATGTGCTGCACGCGGCACCGCCGCCGACGGGTCCTGGACCGGGACGGCGGGCCCTGTACGCCAGCTTCGTTCGACCGGAGACGACCGCGTATGTCGGCACCGGTCGCGCGTACAACGACGTCTTGTTCGAACACGACACCCGCGTTCGCTCCGTCGAGGAAGTCCGATCGGGGACGTGACCACAAGGCCCGCGTATCGCGACCTTCCCGACGGGTGCGCGTGGGAGTTCCTCGACGCCGAGCTCGGCTCGCTCGAGCGGCTCACCGCGGACCGCGTCGTCGACGCGGCGCGGCTGGTGCGACGCGGGGCCCGCTTCAGTCTCGATCTCCCGCTCGATGTCCCGTCGCCCCCGTTCTTCGGCCGCGAGGCGATGCGCCACGAGATCTTCGAACTGTTCGACCAGGTCCTCGACGACCGGCTCGACAACTTCTTCCCACAAGCCTCGACCCAATGGGACGGCTTCGGGCACTTCGGTCACTCCACCCGCGGGTTCTTCGGCTCCCGGACCGCGGAGCAGGTCCGCGGCGACCGTGGCGTTCTGGCGTGGACCGAACATGGAATCGTCGGACGCGGGGTCCTGCTCGACGTCGCCCGTCGCGTACCGATCCCCGGCGACGAGCCGTTCGTGGTGACTCCCGAGCTTCTCGACGAGACCGCCGCGGACCAGGGGGTCGAGGTCCGCGACGGTGACATCTGTTGTGTGCGGGTCGGCTGGCTGTCCTGGTACCGGACCCTCGATGCCGCCGGTCGACAGCAGGTCTCGGATGCGAGCCGGTCGTTCGTTGATCTTCGATCACCGGGCCTAGGGCCGGGACCTGCCATCGCTGAATGGCTCTGGGATCACGGCGTGGCCGCGGTCGCGGTGGACAACCCGGGGGTCGAGCCGTTTCCGGTGACCACGGCGCTTCCGCCGGGCGGCGGGATCGACGACTCCGTGCACGCCCGGGTCCTGGCGTTGCTCGGGATCCCCCTCGGTGAGTTCTTCGACTTCGACGCGCTCGCCGACGACTGCGCCCGGCACGCCAGCTACGAGTTCTGCTTCACCAGCGCACCCTTGCGAATCCCTGGCGGGATCGGGTCGTCACCGAACGCGCTGGCGATCCGCTGACGCCCCGGCTCAGCGGGCCCGCCACTCCGGGTGGAGCTGATGGGTCTTGGCGAACCGCTGCGCTGACACCGTCTGGCCCGACATTTCGGCCGCGTCCGGCGACGTCGCCAACCACGCGATGACGCTCGCCGGGACCGAC
>DAIPLE010000061.1:0-10943 GCA_036769425.1 Actinomycetota bacterium | reverse complement strand
GGTGTTGTTCATCGACATCGAGTCGAAGGTCACGACCGAGGTGTGGCTCCTCGACGCCGACGAGCCCGACGGGGAGCCGAGGGTCGTGACGCCCCGGGAGGACGGGGTCGAGTACCGCGTCGAGCACCACCATGACCCGTCGGGTGCGGACCGGCTGTTCATCGTCGCGAACGTCGACGGCGCCGAGAACTTCCAGCTGATGGTCGCCGACGCCGCGTCGCCGGGCCGGGAGCACTGGCGGACCGTCGTCGCCGGCCGGGACGAGGTGCGCCTCGACCGCGTCGACGCGTTCGCCCGCCATGTCGTCTTGTCCGAGCGGGCCGGTGGCATGGCGCGGCTGCGGGCCCTGGACCTGGCCGGCGGGGACACCGTGGTGGAGGTCGGTGACGACGTGGCGACGACGTGGCTCGGTCCGAGCCCGGAGTACGACGGCACCGTGGTGCGGGTGGTGTCGACGTCGCTGGTGACGCCGACCACCGACTACGACCATGATCTCGCGACGGGAACGACGACACTGGTGAAGCGGCAGCGGGTCGAGGGCTACGAACCGGACCGGTACGAGACGCACCGCGTGTGGGCCCGGGCCGACGACGCCACGTTGGTGCCGATCTCGATCGTGCACCGGCGGGGTCTGGCCCGGGACGGTTCGGGCGCGATGGTGCTGTACGGGTACGGGGCCTACGAGATCTCCATCGACCCGGCGTTCTCGATCAGCCGGCTGAGCCTCCTCGAACGGGGTGGCGCGTACGCGATCGCGCATGTGCGCGGCGGCGGAGAGCTCGGTCGCCGCTGGTATGAGGACGGCAAGCTGGACCACAAGCGCAACACGTTCAGCGACTTCGTGGCGTGCGCTCGGCATCTCATCGCCGAGGGGTACACCGCGCCGAGCCGGCTCGTGGCCCGGGGCGGCAGCGCCGGCGGGTTGACGATGGGCGCGGTGCTGAACCAGGCGCCGGAGCTGTGGCGGGCGGTGGTGGCCGAGGTCCCGTTCGTGGACTGCTTGACGACGATGCTGGACCCGTCGCTCCCGTTGACGATCACCGAGTTCGACGAGTGGGGAAACCCCGGCGATGACGAGCAGCTCTACGAGTACATCCGCAGCTACTCCCCGTACGACAACGTCGGGCCGGTGGCGTACCCGACGGTGTTGGCCACCGCGGGGTTGAACGACCCTCGGGTCCAGTACTGGGAACCGGCCAAGTGGGTGCAGAAGCTCCGGGCGACCACGACGGGGACCGCGGCGACGCTGCTGAAGACCGAGCTCGACGCCGGGCATCACGGTCGGAGCGGCCGGTACGAGTCGTGGCGGGAGGAGGCGTTCGTGGTGGCGTTCGTCCTCGACGCGCTCGGCCTCACCGACTGAGCGGCAGGATCGCCGCCAGCTGGCGGCTCTGGGCGAGCAGCGTCCCGTCGGGGGCCCACACCTCACCGTCCTCGTCGAGGAACCCTTCGGCGGCGACGCTGGTCCGGAACACCGCGAGCACGAACCCGTCGGGTGGGATGCCGGTGTGCGGGAGCGCGGAGCGGAAGTGCACGGTGAGGTCGATGGTCGGGACGACCAGCGGCTCGTTGGTACGCCCGAACACCGGGGGCAACCAGCCGTCGGTCACCGCGGTGATCGCCGGCGCGTCCAGGGGTTGGGGCTCCTCGAGGCGGATCCATCCACCCGCGACGGCCTCCCGGTCCGGTGGCGTGCCCGGGATGGGGCGACGCCCGATCGCCCAGCGGGTGTCCCACCGATGCGCGATCGGCGGCGCGTCGGGCGGCGGTGGCTGCGCGGGCAGCCGTTCGGGTGGGAGGACGTCGGGGGGGACGAGATCGCAGAACTCGGGGCCGGGGCGCGGTGACGAGAACGCCGCGACCGCCAGGGCGATCAGCCGGTCGTCTTGGCTGATCCGAGCGGTGCAGGAGGTCAGGGAGCGCCCGACACGCTCGAGGTGGGTGACGATGGTGATCGTCCCCGCGTGGGGGGGTGAGGCGAAGTGCACGGTGAGCGACCGGGGGGCCCGGGTGGCGTCGCCGACCCGTTCGGTGAGGGCCCGCAAGACGATCGCCGCCAGGTAGCCGCCGTTTGGTCCGCGCGCCACGAACCAGGCGGGGTCGACGGTGGCGAGGAACACCGCGTCGTCGCGTCGGTTCACGGTGGTGTCGCGTTCGAACCGGGTCGTCATCGGCTGGGGAACTTACCCTGCCACGTACGCTCGTCGGGTGGAATCACCCCGGACGACGACGGTCCTGACCGACGACGGGTGTCGGCTCGAGGCCGAGCTGGCCGTCGCCGAGCCGGAACGGTGCGGCATGGTGCTGTGCCATCCGCATCCCCAGTACGGGGGGACGATGCGCTCGATCGTGATCAGCGCGCTCTTCGCGGCGTTGCCGCCGGCGGGGGTGACGTGCTTGCGGTTCAACTTTCGCGGCGTCGAGGCCAGCGAGGGCCGCCATGACCAGGGACGGGGCGAGCAGGGGGACGTGCGGGCCGCGGTCCGCGACCTGAGGTCGCTGCTGGCGCCGACGTCGCCGCTGGTCCTGACCGGCTGGTCGTTCGGCGCCGACGTGGCGTTGTCGGTCGTCGACGATCAGATCGACGCCTGGTACGCGGTCGCGCCGCCGCTGAGGTTCGCCACCGGGTTGGACCCCCTCGCCGGGGATCGGCGCCCCAAGCTGCTCGCCCTGGCCGAGGACGACGAGTTCCGCTCTCCCGCCGAGGTGCAGGAGGTCGCGGCGTCGTGGGTGGCGACCGAGATCGAGGTCGTCGGAGGCGCCAGTCACTTCTTCGTGGGTCGCACCGACCGGCTCGTGGAGCTGGCGGTCGGTCTCGTTGGACGGCTCGTGCCCTGACCGGGGCGGGCGGTCAGCTGGTGACGAGCGGGGTCACGCCGTGTCGTTCGAGGAAGGTGTGGCGGCGCTCCACCACGATCCGCCAGCGTTCGAGGTCGTGCTCGAAGCGGGCTCGTTCGCCGTCTTCGTAGGCGTGCTCGAGCTCGTCGAACGCCTCGTCTTCGGCGTCGAGCAGCTCGCGGTAGCGCCGAAGGAATCCTTCGTCGATCGTCGCGGCATCGTCCATGCAGGTCCCCTCCGTGGTCGGCTCCGCGGACCGTACCCGAGTCGGGCGTCTCGATCACGGGGCAGCGACGGCCAGGGCTTCGGCCAGCGTGAATCGGCCCTCGTAGAGCGCCCGCCCGACGATCACCCCGGCGAGGTGCCGGCCCCCGGCGCTCAGCGCGGTGAGGGCCTCGAGGTCGCCCAGATGGCCGACGCCGCCGCTGGCGATCACCGGCAGGGCGGTGGCGTCGAGGACGGCAGCCAGCTGGTCCAGGTCGGGCCCGGTCATGGTGCCGTCCCGACCGATCTCGGTGACGATGAGGGCGGCCACCCCGCGGTCCTCGAACCGTCGGGCCAGGGCGACGAGGTCCTGGCCCGACGGTGAGGTCCAGGCGCGGGTGGCGACGTCGCGGCCCCGGGCGTCGAGACCGACCGCGACCTGGCCCGGGTGCGCGGTACAGAGGTCGTCGACGAGCGTGGGGTCCTCGACCGCGGCGGTGCCGATCACGACTCGGGCCGCTCCGGCCAGGAGCAGCTCGCCGGCCGCTTCGATGCTGCGGACCCCGCCGCCGGCCTGGACCCGGCACGGGACCGCGGCGGTGATGGCCTCGACGACGGCGAGGTTGGCGGGTTCGCCGCTGCGGGCGGCGTCGAGGTCGACGACATGGATCCACTCGCTGCCCGCGGCGGCGAAAGCGCGCGCCACCGCGACCGGATCGTCGGCGTAGACCGTCTCGTCGGCGAAGTCGCCTCGGGTGAGACGCACGGCGCGCCCGGCGCGCACATCGATAGCCGGGTAGATGGTCAGGCTCAGAGGGTGCCCTTGGTCGAGGGGATCCCGGTGCCTTCGACCCGGACCGCGTCGCGAAGCGACCGGGCGACACCTTTGAAGGACGCCTCGATGATGTGGTGGCCGTTGCGGCCCGACACGGACCGCAGGTGGAGGGTGATGCCGGCGGCGAACGCCACCGCCCGCCAGAACTCCTCGCAGAGCTGGGGGTCGAAGGTGCCGATCCACTCGCTGATCGGGTCGACGTCATAGACGAGGAACGGTCGCCCGGAAAGGTCGAGCGCCACCTGGACCAGGGCCTCGTCGAGCGGGACGAGCGCCGACGCGAACCGGCGCACCCCGGCTTTGTCGCCCAACGCGTCGCGTAGCGCCTCCCCGAACGCGATCCCGACGTCCTCGACGGTGTGGTGCAGGTCGACGGCGAGGTCACCTTCGGCGTCGACGCTCAGGTCGAACCCTCCGTGCTTGCCGAGCTGTTCCAGCATGTGGTCGAAGAACGGGATGCCGGTGTTGGCCGTAGCGGCACCGGACCCGTCGACGACGAGAACGAGGTCAACACGGGTCTCTTTGGTCTGACGGTGCCGTTCCCCGCGCCGGGCTGTACTCATGCTGCCTCCTCGAGCGATTCGCGGAGCGCGTCGAGGAGCGCGTCGTCTTCGGTGGGCGTCCCGACGGTGATACGCAGGCACCCTTCGAGGCGAGGCGCAGCCGAGAAGTCGCGGACCAGCACACCACGGTCGACGAGTCGCTGCCAGAGGGCGTGCGCGTCACCGTCGACGCGGACCAGGACGAAGTTCGCGCCGGACGGGTAGACGGTGAGGTCGGGGAGGCGCGTCAACGCCGAGGTGAGGCGATGCCGCTCGGTGATGAGCGCGTCGACGCGGGCGCGCATCTCGGCGTCGAAGGCCAGCGCCTCCAGCCCGGCGAGCTGGGTGGGGGCCGCCAGGTGGTATGGGAGGACGACCTCGTCCAGCTGGGCGACGACCGGTGCGGGTGCCACCGCGAACCCGAGCCGCAGCGCGGCCATGGACCACACCTTCGAGTAAGTGCGGGCCACGAGCAGCGGGACGTCGTCGCCGACGAGCTCGACCGCGCTCCACCCGGCGAACTCGCCGTACGCCTCGTCGACGACGAGGAGCGCGGGGCCGTGGTCGACGACCGCGGCCAGGAGGGCCTCGACGGTGGCGCGCGGCTCCACAGTGCCGGTCGGGTTGTTGGGGCTGCAGAGAAAGACCACCGCGGGACGCTCGGCAGCGATCACCAGGCCCGCTTCGGTCGCCGAGACGAGGAAGTCAGCGCTGCGCTCGGCCTCGATGACCTCGGTGGCGGTGATCCGCGCGATGTGGGCGTGGAGCGCGTAGGTCGGCTCGAAGACCAGCACCCGCCGGCCGGGGCCGCCGTAGCCGAGCAGCAGCGTCTGGAGGACCTCGTTGGAGCCGTTGGCACAGAAGACCCGCTCGGGCGGTTGGTCGAGCCGGTCGGCGAGCGCGGCGCGCAGCGGTCCGGCGTGCCGGTCGGGGTACCGGTTGAGGGGAAGGTCTCGAATCGCGGCGAGCCACCCGTCGATGAAGCCCGCCGGTGGCGGGTACGGGCTCTCGTTGGTGTTGAGCCGGACCGCGACGTCGAGCTGCGGCGAGTGGTACCCCTCGAGCGTGCCGAGGTCGGGTCGGGGGCGCGGGAGGGTCACGAGGCCTGCTCCGCGGCGACGCCACGCCGGGTCCGAAGGTTGACGGACCGGCGGTGCTCGGGAAGCCCTTCGGCGGTGGCGAGGGCCGCGACGTGCGGGGCCACCCGTTCCAGCGCGGCGTCGTCGGCGTGGACAACGTGGATGTGCTTGCGGAACGTGTCGACGCGCAGCGCGCTGGCGAACCGGGCCGTACGGCCGGTCGGGAGGACGTGGTTGACGCCCGCGACGTAGTCGCCGACGACGGCGGGGGTCTTGGCACCACAGAACACCGCGCCGGCGTTGCGGACCGCAGGGAGGAGCGCTTCGGGATCGACGGTGTGCAGCTCGAGGTGCTCAGGGGCGATGACGTTCGTGACCGCCAACGCGGCGGCGGCGTCGGCGACGAGCACGGCGCGGCCACCGGTGGCGAGGGTGGCGCGGATGTCGGTCGCGCGCGGCGCCGCGGCGAGGCGTTCCGCGAGCGCCGATTCGACCGCCGCGATCAGTGGCGCGTGCCAGGTGACCAGCACCGCCGCGCCGCCCGGACCGTGCTCGGCCTGCGCGAGGAGGTCGGCGGCAACGAGCTCGGCCTCCGCAGTGGCGTCGGCGACAACGACGAGCTCGGAGGGTCCGGCGAAGGTGTCGGTCCCGACCTGGCCCGTGACCTCGCGCTTGGCGAGGGTGACGTAAACGTTGCCGGGTCCGACGATGACGTCGACGGGTCGGATGCTGGCGGTGCCGTACGCCAGGGCGGCGATCGCCGGCACGCCGCCGACCCGGTAGACCTCGTCGACACCGGCGAGGGCGGCCGCGGCGAGGGTCGCGGCCGGGAGCGTTCCGTCCCGGTCGGGTGGGACGCACAGGGCAACCTCGCGGACACCGGCGACCCGGGCCGGGATCGCGGTCATGAGCACCGAGCTCGGATACGCGGCGCGTCCGCCCGGCGCGTAGCAACCGGCCCGGTCGACGGGGACGACGAGCTCGCGAGTCTGGATCCCGTCACGGTCGAGCGCCACCGGGGTGGCGCGTTGCGCCTCGTGGTACGCGCGGATCTCCGCCGCGGCGTACTCGAGCGCGGCGCGGACCTCAACCGAGATCCGGGTCAAGGCGGCGTCGACCGCCGACGCCGGGACGCGAAGGTCGTCGATCGTGCAGCCTTCGAAGCGGGCGGTGTACTCGCGGATCGCAGCGTCGCCGCGGGCACGGACGTCGGCGATGATCGTCCGGACCGCTTCGACGGGTGCGGTGGGCTCCTCGGGTGGGGCGAGCGCAACCGCGAGGTCACCGGTGAACGCGCGGAGGTCGAGCAGGTCGAGCACGGTGGGAGTCATCGTAACCGTGGGTCGTCACTCCGCCGTTCCGCTTTGCCCGCTGCTGAATGAGACGACAGGCTGGAGCGCGATGAGCACGTCGGACCTCGCCGAGCTATCGACGCTGCGCGCGCAACTCGAGGAGCTGACCGCGCGAGTGGTGAGCGTGGCCGAGCGCTACGACGACACGCCGGACTCGGCGATCGCCGCGGAGCTGTTCGCGGCCGAGCGGTTACTGATCGGCGCGGGACGATCGTTGGACCGCGCCATCGCCCGGCTCACAGCTTGAACGCGCTCGGGCAGATGTCGGCGAGGACACACACGTCGCAACGGGGTCGGCGAGCCAGGCACACCCGACGACCGTGCTCGATCAGGCGCAGCGAGAACCGCCCCCGCTCCGCTTCCGGGACCATCCGGTTGAGATCGTGCTCGACCTTGACCGGGTCAGTCTCGGACGTCAGACGGAGCCGACGCGCCAGCCGACCGACGTGGGTGTCGACCGGCAGGCCCGGCAGGTCGTAGCCGACCGAACGGACCACGTTGCCGGTCTTGCGGCCCACGCCCGGCAGCGTCACCAGGTCCTCCAGCGCTCGGGGCACCGCGCCGTCGAAGCGCTCCTCGACCGCGGCGGCCATACCCATCAGGCTCTTGGCCTTGGTGCGAAAGAACCCGGTCGAGTGAATGAGGGTCTCGAGCTCGTCGGGGTCGGCGTCGGCGAGATCCGCCGCGGTCGGGTACCGCGCGAACAGGGCTGGGGTGACCTTGTTGACCATCTCGTCGGTCGACTGCGCCGAGAGGATCGTGGCGACGAGCAGCTGGAAGGTGTCGTCGTGCACGAGCGCGCAGCGAGGGTCGGGGTATTCCGACATGAGCCGTTCGACGACGATCGCAGCGCGTTGTCGTGCACCACGCGGGAGCGTCACGGCCGCAACCTACTGGACCGGATACCCTCGCCGACATGGTCGACGTGCAGTTGCGGCGTCCCGTCGCGCCATCCGACGTCGACCTGCTCCGACGCGTCACGGACGACGCGGGACGTGCCGCCGGCCACCCGGTGGTCGGTGACACCGCCTGGCGCGACCTCGCCGATCCGTCGCCCGACACCGCGATCATCGTGGCCCGCGACGACGAATCGATCGTCGGCGCGATGCACGTCGGACCCAGCGACTTGCTCAGCACGCCCCACACCACCCTCTCGTTCGCGGTCGCGCCCGGCGCGCCCGCCGACACGGTCGTCGCGGCGATGACGACAACCGCGTTCGACGACCGGCGAGCGCACGGCGGCGGACACATCGAGCTCTGGGTTCTCGGCGCGGACCCGTCGTGGGACGACCGGGCCCGCCGCCTCGGGCTCGACCCCGCCCGCGAGCTGCGCCAGCTGCGGGTCCCACTCCCGGTCCCGGACCCGGTGACCTGGCCGCCGGGCGTGACGGTCCGCCGCTTCGAGCCCGGCCGCGACGAGGCCGCGTGGGTCGCCGTCAACAACCGGGCCTTCGCCCGAGACCCCGACCAGGGCGGCTGGGTACAGGCGACCCTGCGTCGCCGCGAGCAGGAGGAGTGGTTCGATGCAGCCGGGTTCCTCCTCGCCGAAGACGACCGCGGCCTCGCCGGGTTCTGCTGGACGAAGCTGCACCCGGCGGCGCCGCCGATCGAGCCGGTCGCGCTCGGCGAGATCTACGTCATCGGCGTCGACCCGGCCCGTCAAGGCTCCGGGCTCGGCCGCAGCCTGGTATTCGCCGGCCTGGCCGACGTGCACGACCGGCGGGGCGCACCGGTCGGGATGCTGTTCGTCGACGCCACCAACGACGCTGCGCTGCGGCTCTACGAATCGATCGGGTTTACCGTGGCACGCGTGGACCGGGCGTACGCATGCGAGCTCTGACCCGCTACGGCGCGTCACGAGCCGAGCTGGGCTCGCTGCTCGACGACGAGCCGCGGTACCGCGTCGACCAGGTGTGGGGCGCCCTGTGGAAGCGACGGGTGCCGCTCGAGTCCGCCACCGAGCTGCCCGGGGCACTCCGGACCCGGCTGGCCGACCTGCTCCCCCTCGCGTTGGCCCCGGTCACCGAGCAGGTGTCGGCCGACGAGCTCACCCGCAAGTGGCTCTGGGCCGCCGGGGACGCCCAGGTCGAGACGGTCCTCATGCGCTCCCCCCGGCGGGCCAGCGTCTGCGTCTCATCCCAGGCCGGCTGCGCCATGGGCTGCACGTTCTGCGCGACTGGCCAAGCGGGATTCGACCGTCACCTCCGGGCCGATGAGATCGTCGAGCAGGTGCTGCGAGCCGAGCACGCGTCACCGCAACGGGTCACGAACGTGGTCTACATGGGGATGGGTGAGCCGCTCGCCAACTACGACGAGGTGTGGGCTTCGGTTGTGACGCTGCACGAGGCGTTGGGTCTCTCGGCGCGGCGGCTCACGATCAGCACCGTCGGTGTCGTCCCCGGCATGCGGCGCATCGCGAAAGAGGGTCTCCCGGTCACGTTGGCCGTGTCGCTACACGCCCCCGACGACGCGCTGCGGGCCACGCTGGTGCCGCTCAACCACCGGTACCCCATCGCCGAAGTGCTCGACGCCGCCGCCGAGGTGGCCGGCGCCAGCGGCCGCCGCGTCACGTTCGAGTACGCCGGCATCGCCGGCGTGAACGACCAGCCGGCCCACGCCGAGGCCCTCGCCCGGCTGCTCGGCTCCTGGCCCGGCGTCGGAGGCGCCCACGTGAACCTCATCCCCCTCAACGCGACTGCCGGGTTCCCCGGTCGGGCCTCGGCGCTCCCCGCGCTGCACGACTTCGCCCGCCGCCTCCGGGCCCGCGGCGTCACCGCCACCGTCCGCCGCACCCGAGGCGCCGACATCGACGCCGCATGCGGACAGCTCCGCCGGCGGACCCTGATCCCGCCCGAGCCGTCCGGTTCGACCAGAATGGGCCCGTGCGCCAGTACCGGTTCCTGAACCAGGCCCAGCCCCAGACCCTCTTCATCGCCACCCTGTTCTGCTACATCGACGCGGTCTTCGGGCTGCTCGGTGGTGTGGTCACCACCTCGGTGCTGCTGGCGCTGCTCACCATCTTCGGCCTTGCGCTCGGCGGGTTCGGGATCGCCAACGAGAAGAAGTGGGGCTACGGCGTCGCCATCGCCGCAGCGGTGCTCCAGGTCGGTGGCCTCATCGCCGTCGGTGGCACCGACGTCCTGAGCTTCCCCCTCATCCTGAACCTCATCTTCGACGCCGCGCTCGTCGCGCTGCTCCTGCACCCCGAGAGCCGCGGGTACCAGCGCATCTGGTTCAAATAGCGTTGGTGCCGAGCCCCCGCCTGGGCATGGGCCGGGGGTGGCATCGAAGCCGCCGTGCGGACCCCCGCCGTGCCTGGTCATCGGTGCAAGGCTTCGCGGCCGGCGCGCCTCGCGAAGGCCGCCGCGCGATCGCTACCCCACGGAGTCTCTGAAGACGAGCGTTGGCGGTTCCTCCAAGGGACTGGCGAGCCGGGTGGGGGCGGCGGTGGGACCTCGGCGGGTTGGCCCTAAGGGCGCTGCCCGCGTCTGCCGACACCCTGATCGATGGCTCGACGGCGAAGTCGACGCTGGTGGATCGCGGCGACATTGCCGTGGGTGGGGATCCTCGCGATCGCGGGGACCTGGACCCTGGGTGTGGGCGGGGCGGCTCCGGTGGAGCGCACCCCGTTGCGCCCGGCCCGGGTCGCACACTCGATGGTGCAACCACTCGCGATGCCGCCTGCGACCATCCCGGTGCTCTGGGTCCTCATTCCCGTCGGCCCGAACGGTCTCATCGTCTACGCCGGCCCCAACGGGGTTGCGAGCCAGACCCTCCCGGCGAGCGACGAGCTCGGATCGCCTCTCGTTCTCCTCGCCACCGCCCGTCACGGTGCCTGGTTCCAGGCCCTCCTGCCGAGCCGTCCGAACGGCGCCACCGGGTGGGTCCGGGCGAGCGACGTCACGGTCTCGGCACCGACCTACCGGGTCGAGGTGTCGCGGGCCGCGCATCAGCTGCAGCTGATCCGAATCGCTGACGGGGCCGTGATCCTCACCAGTGCGGTCGGGGTGGGCGCACCGTCGACACCGACTCCGGCGGTGGAGTTCTTCGTCCGGGACCTGTTCCCGACCAACACCATGGACCATACGTATGG
>DAIPLE010000235.1:0-3501 GCA_036769425.1 Actinomycetota bacterium | reverse complement strand
CTTCCGGGGCCGGCCCGACGGTCATGCCCATCTGCCCGAGCTTGCGGGCGACGGTCTCGAGGTGGGCCAGCGGGACACCTTCGACGACGATGTCGCCGCCGGCGACGGCGCAGGCGAACAGCAGCGTGCCGGCCTCGATCCGGTCGCCGATGATCTGATGCTCGGTGGCGGTGAGCGCCTCGACCCCTTCGACGTGCACAGTCGAGGTGCCCGCCCCGTCGATGTGGGCTCCCATCTTGGCGAGGAAGGTGCACAGGTCGACGATCTCGGGTTCGCGGGCCGCGTTCTCGATGACCGACTCGCCCTTGGCGAGCACCGCCGCGGTCAGCACCGTCTCGGTGGCACCCACCGACGGGAACTCGAGGACGACGCGGGCCGACGCGAGCGCGTTGCAGCGCGCCTCGATGAAGCCGTGTCGGACGTCGAGCTCGGCGCCCATCGCCTCGAGGGCGCGGAAGTGCATGTCGAGCTTGCGGCTCCCGATGTTGTCGCCGCCTGGCATCGCGACCCGAGCCCGGCCGTGGCGGGCCAGGAGTGGGCCGAGCACGTTGATCGACGCCCGCATGCGCCGCACGAGCTCGTAGGGGGCCTCGGGGATCAGCTCGTTCGACGCGTCGATCCGGAGCTCGTCGACCCCGGTGCGCTCCACGGTCGCGCCGATGGCGTCGAGCAGCTCGACCATGACGTCGAGATCCGCGACTGGGGTCATGTTGCGCAACGTGGTGACGCCGGGTGCGAGCAGCGCGGCGGCCATCTGCTTCAGTCCGGCGTTCTTGGTCATGCCCGACACCCGGGCGGTCCCCGACAGGGGCGCGCCGGGTCGCACGAGGTAGCGCTCCATCGCCGGATGGTACGTCGTCCCCCGCGCGATCGACGGGCTCTAGCGGCCCCCGTAGACCGGTGGCCGCTGCTCGACGAAGGCCGCGATCGCCTCGCCCAGGTCGTCGGAGCGGAGGCAGACCGCCTGGCCTTCGGCCTCCACCACGAGGCCTTCGCGGACCGTGAGACCCGACCCGGCGGCTTGCACCGCTCGCTTCGCGGCCCGCACCGCCAGCGGTGGCTGCGCCGCGATGCTGTCGGCCAGCTCGGCGGCGGTGGTCTCGAAGTCCTCTTCGGAGACGAGGATCTCGGCGATGCCGATCCGTTCCGCTTCCTCGGCGTCGATGCGCGCCGCGGTGGTGATGAGCTGGAGTGCTTTGCCCGGCCCGACGAGACGCGGGAGGCGCTGGGTGCCACCGAGGTCCGGGATGATGCCGTACTGGTGCTCGAGGAGACCCAGACGGGTGCCGCGAGCCACGACCCGGATGTCGCAGGCGAGCGCGAGCTGCAGGCCCGCACCGAACGCGTAGCCGTGCACGGCCGCGATCGTTACGTACGGGGCTTCCTCGAGCCAGGTGTAGGAGTCCTGCACCGCGAGGATCCCGGCGACCGTCGGGTCGGCGTGGCGCGTGTCGCCGCCGCCGAGCACGGAATCAGCGGGCTGGGGGTCGCTGAACACCGACGTGTCGATCCCGCTGGAGAACGCGCGGCCCTCACCGATCACGACCAGCGCCCGCAGGTCCGGGTCGTCGCGCAGGTGCGCGCCGAGCTCGCCGAGCTCGCGCCACATCTGCGGTGTGAAGGCGTTGAGCTTCTCGGGCCGGTTGAGGTGCAGCCAGCCGACGGTGCCGTGGCGGTCGAAGCGCAGCGTCTCGTAGGTCGGTTCGGCCACGGACGCTGAGGCTATCGGCCGCCCCCGGCAACCGGGACGGGCACCGCGAGGTGCTCGATGCGCACTACGTCGACGCGCAGCACGAAGCCTTTGATCACCAACTCGCCGACCGGGACCGCCGCGGCCCAGGCGGGCACGGCGTCGGCGAGATCGGCGGTGGCGAGCAGCTCTCGAGGTCCGGCCGCGTCGCACAGCCGCGCCGCGAGGTTGACGGGGCCTCCGATGTAGTCGTCGCCCTCGAAGAGGATGACCGCTCCCCCGGCGAGCCCGCCTCGCAGCGGCAGGGTGACCCCGAGCTCGTCGCAGCGGTGGGCCAGGGCGAGGATCGATTCGACGAGCGGTTCCTCGGAGGTACTGACGAACATGGCGCCGTCACCGAGCCACTTCGCGACGCGCACCCCGTGGTTCGAGCCGATCTCGCGCACCGCGGCGCGAAAGCGCGTCAGGACGTCGACGGCCTGCTCGTCACCGTGGGTGTCGGTGAACCGAGTGAAGCCGCACAGGTCCACGAAAGCGAAGGTGCGCTGAACTCGCATGGGTCCAGTGTCGCAGGCGCGCCCCGGCGATCTCGAACAATTCTCGGCGATTTACGAACCATTTACGTGGTCTTCGCGGCGCTGATTAGCGGTTTTCGGCGAGACCTTGCACCCATGTGACTGAAGTCTCGGCGGCCTCGACGAGCACGTCGTCGATCGAGCGGCCGCTGGCCTTCAGGGGCCGGTAGCCGTGGTCAGCCGACTCGAGCCAGTGGAGGGTCACCGGGCCCGGCACCTTCGGGGCCGCCCGGGTGAGCTCGGAGCGGGGGGCGAGCGAATCGCGGGTGCCGCTGACGAAGCACACCGGAAGGTCGAGTCGGACAAAGTGGCCGTCTCGGCGCTGTTCGGGCTTCCCCGCCGGGTGGAGGGGGTAGCCGAGCAACAGCAACCCCAGCGCGGGCTGGGGATCCGCCTCGTCGGCGACGACGACCGACGCGATCCGCCCACCCATCGAACGGCCGCCCAGCACCAGGCGCTCCAAGGGCAGCCCGCTGCGGCGGGCGAGCTCCGACGCCGCCTCCCGGGTGGCCTGGGCCAGGACCGGGGGCCGGTCGGGGGCCCGGCGGCCCGCGGCCCGGTACGGGTAGTCGAAGCGCAGCGACGGGATCCCCGCTGCGGCCAGCGCGTCGGCCACGGCGACCAACGCCGGGGCCCGATGGTCGGACCCGGCGCCGTGGGCCAAGAGCACCGCCCGGTCGGCGCCGGTTCGCGGCCCGGTGTACGCGCTCATGACCGCCTCGTGACCGTCGCCGCCGCCGTGGCGCGGGAAGGACGCGTCATCGTCCGAGCACCGTGCGACGAAGGAATGCCTCGGCGCGCTGGTAGACGTCCACGACGGTCTCGGGGCGGGACCAGCCGTGCCCTTCACCGGGGTAGACATGCGCGTCGACGTGCCCGCCGGCACGGCGCACCGCGTCGACGAGGCGCTGCGCCTGTTCCGGTGGCACGACGCGGTCGGCGTCGCCCTGGAGGACGAGCAGCGGAACCCGGATCGATGCCGCGTGCGTCACGGGCGAACGGTCGCGGTACCGGTCCGCGTCACGGGGCAACACGCCGACCAGCCGGTCGGTGTATCGCGATTCGAAGCGGTGGGTCGTCTCGGCGAGCGCGACGAGGTCGGTGACGCCGTACATGCTGACCCCCGCGTGCACGAGGTCCGGGTGATGCGCGCAGAGCAACAGCACCGTCATTGCGCCGGCGCTGCCTCCGCTGACCGCGACTCGGTCGGTGTCGCACCATCGGCGGGCGCCGGCG
>DAIPLE010000234.1:0-3525 GCA_036769425.1 Actinomycetota bacterium | reverse complement strand
GGGGTCGAACACGGCAGTCCCGGCGAGGCGCGCGATGTACACGCGCGAGGTGGCGCTGCTCACGGCCGCCAGCCTAGTGCCGGGCCCAGTTGATGCCAGGGAGGCGGGCGGAGCGGGCAACCCGCGAGCGGCACCGAGGCGGGCGGGCGAGCCGCGAGCGGCACCGAGGCGGGCGGGCGAGCCGCGTGAGTCGGCCGCGTCAGTCGGGGTGAAGGTCCGGCGCGATTGCCGCCGGGATCTGGCTCGGCGTCAACAAGCTGAACCTGCGCGCACAGGCGTTCTACCGGCGGGCCGGGTTCGAGCGTGTCGGCACGAAGCGCTTCCTGGTCGGCGACCGCCTCGAGGACGACTTCGTGATCGAACGCGCGCTGATCGCGTCAGCCCGCGTCGGCTTTGAGCTCGTCCGCCGTCCTGGCGACCGGCCATCCGTCGGCGTCCCACGCGAGCTTGCGGATCGCCAGCTGGAAGTCCCCGCCGAGGTGCGTGGCGTAGTAGTGGAACGCGAGGTATCCGTTCGAGTACGACTCGCCGCCCGGCCCGACCCGGTCGCCGCGGGTTGCGAGCAGCTGCTCGCCGCCGTCGTCGGCCATGTCCGTGCCGGACCGGTCCAGGTACGGACCCGTGACGGCGCGCGAGCGACCGACCACCGTGTTGTACGTGGACGCGCTGGCCCGGCAGCACAGGTCGCGCGAGACGAACAGGTAGAACCAGCCGTCGTGATGGACGATCGTCGGCGCTTCGATCGCGTTCGGCGGCACGGTGTGCGACGCGAGGTGGACCGGGGTCGCCGACGGGTCGGCGGGCATGCCGCTGGGCCACTCGAGCCGGACGAGCTGGATGCCGCCCCAGAACGACCCAAAGGCCATCCACGGGGTGCCGCCAGCGTCTTCGACGATGCCGGGATCGATCGCGTTGTAGTTCGACGAGCCCGGGGTCGAGTGCCAGACCTCGCCCCGGTCGACCCACGCGTAGCCGGGTTCAGCGGCGTCGAGGGTCGTGTTCGTGAACAGCCCGATGACCGAGCGGTTGGAGCCGAACGTCGACGCTGCGTAGTACAGGTAGTACGTCCCGTCGTGCAGGTACACGTCGGGCGCCCAGAAGTTGGTGACCGCCGGCACCGCGCTGCGCACCCAGGCCGGCTCGGTCGCGGCGTCCCACACGGTCCCGGCCGTGGTCCACGCGTGTCCGTCAGGCGACGTGCGGATCTGGATCGCACCTTTGCCGACGCTCGCGTCGCCCGTCGAGAACACGTACCAGGGCTTGCCGTCGGTGCCGGCCACGAGAGCCGGGTCGTGCGCGCGCAGGTCCCCCGAGAGGTCGAGCGCGGTCGCGGCAGCGCCCGACGAGCCGCGAGCGCCCCACGTGAGCCACCACACCGCCGCGACTGCCGCGGCCGCGAGCACGGCGCCCACGACGACGAGCGCGAGCGCGCGGCGCGAGCTGAGCGCTCTGCGCACGGCGGTTAGCCGCCCAGCCGGACGACGTTCCACGACACCGGCGGCACCTGCACGGTGAGCCGGCCGTCGTCGAGCGTCGCAGTCGGGTTGTGCCGCGGGAGCACCGAGGTCGCGTCGTCGACCGTCGCGGCCCACGTGTGGTCGGGGTTCGCGAGCGCCGTGGCCGCCACGACCCGCGCGAGGCCCGGCAGCGACCGCACGTCCACGCTGAGCTCGACGGTCTCGGTGAGCGAGCGGTTGACCGCAAACAGGGCGACGGCACCGGCCTCGGCGTCCCACGTCGCGACCGCGTCGACCACGGGGACCGCGCCGTACTTGGCGGTCTCGTACGTCGGTGCCTCGATCGCGACCTGCAGCACGTCCCCGACGGCGTGCGCCGAGGCCTGCGCGAACGGGTGGAACGTCGTCTGTCGCCAGGACCGCCCGCCGGGCTCGGTCATGATCGGCGCGATGACGTTGACGAGCTGCGCGAGGCTCGCCGAGTGCACCCGGTCGGTGTGGCGCAGCAGCGAGATGAGCAGGTTGCCGACGACGACGGCGTCGGCAACGTTGTACCGGTCCTCGAGCAGGACGGGTGCGACGGGCCAGTCGTAGCCCGTCGGGGGCCGGGACTCGGCGCGCTGCTGGTACCAGACGTTCCACTCGTCGAACGAGATGTGGATGCGCTTGGACGCACGCTTGGCCGAGCGGACCGAGTCGGCGGTCGCGGTGACCGACTCGACGAAGTGGTCCATGTCGACCGCCGAGGCGAGGAACGACCCGAGGTCGCCGTCCTCCTCCCAGTAGTACGCGTGGGCCGAGATGTAGTCGACATGCTCGTAGGTCTCGCCGAGGACGACGCGCTCCCACTCGCCGAACGTCGGCATGCGCACGCCCGACGACCCGCACGCCACGAGCTCGAGCCCCGGATCGATCATCCGCATCGCGCTCGCCGTCTCCGCCGCGAGGCGCCCGTACTCGCGGGCGGTCTTGTGGCCGATCTGCCACGGCCCGTCCATCTCGTTGCCGAGGCACCACATCCGGATGTCGTGCGGCTCGGCGGCGCCGTTGGCCCGACGCAGGTCGGACAGGCGCGTGCCGCCGCGAACGTTGCAGTACTCGAGCAGGTCGAGGGCCTCCTGGACGCCGCGCGTGCCGAGGTTGACGGCCATCATCGGCTCGGTGCCGGCCTTCGCCGACCAGCGCATGAACTCGTCGACGCCCACGAGGTTCGGGTCGGACGAGTGCCAGGCGAGGTCGAGCCGCGTCGGTCGGTCCGCGCGCGGCCCGATGCCGTCCTCCCACCGGTACCCGGACACGAAGTTGCCGCCCGGGTAGCGCACGGTCGAGATGCCAAGCTCGCGCGTGAGCTCGATGACGTCGCCGCGGAATCCGTCCTCGTCGGCGGTCGGGTGCCCGGGGTCGTAGATGCCGGTGTACACGCACCGGCCCAGGTGCTCGACGAAGGACCCGAAGGTTCGGCGCCGGACTGGCCCTACACGGAACGCGGGGTCAAGGGTGAGCGAGACGGGCAGCATGCGTGCTCCTTGTCGGCGTCGTCGAGCCGCGGGCCGGTGGGCCCTCCCGGGACCGAACTTCTACATCGTTGTAGGGGCATCATGCCCGCGCACTCGGGTCGCGTCAACCGTCTGTCGCCGACGCACGTCCCCACGCGTCCTCGTGGCCGTTACCCGATCGTTGCTTGACCCACCGCGCGGAGCGTGCGATGTTGTACAACGATGTAGACACGAGGTCAAGGGCGATCCCGTCGTCGGCGCTCCGGCGCCGGCGAAGCCGAGGAACCGCCGACGGTACCCTCCGTCGGCCGGTCCACCCGGTATCGCGCTCGACCTCCCGCACCACGTAGGGAGGCAGCACCCTGAGCGCTCCGGGCCACCTCGGTGCCTCATCCGAACCTTCGGTCGCCGGCTCCCCTCGCACCGCGACGGCGCCGCGCCGTCGTCCACGCAGCAGCCCGACCACCGCACGACGAACTGGTCCCCCCGCAGGACCGCGCCTGTGCATCGCCGCACAACACCGAGAGGAAGATCATCGATGAAGAGATCCCTAGCCGTCGGCACAGCCGCCG
>DAIPLE010000060.1:0-11019 GCA_036769425.1 Actinomycetota bacterium | reverse complement strand
AGACCCGAAAGCACATCTGGGACTACGTCGACACGCTGCGCGGCCGCGAATCCACGACCATGTTCCTCACCACCCACTACATGGACGAAGCCGAGCGTTGCGACCGCATCGCGATCATCGACCACGGCCGCATCGTCGCCATCGACACTCCCAGCGCCCTCAAAGCCTCCGTCGGGGCTGACACCGTGACCGTCTCCACCGGTGACGACGAAGCAGCCAGCCGCGCGCTCAGCGCCGGGCTCGGGCTCCAAACCGACCTGACCGACGACGGCGTCCGGTTCCGGGTCGAGGACGGGGAGGCGTTCGTCCCGCGTCTGTTCGACCACCTCCCGGCTGGGGTGCGCAGCGTCAACGTGCGTCGCCCGAGCCTCGACGACGTCTTCATGGAGTACACCGGGCACGATCTGCGCGACGCCGACGCCGGCACCGCCGATCAGTTCCGCATGAACGCCATGGTCCGCGGGTTCAGGAGAGGCTGATGACCGACACGGTCCTCCCCGCGGTTCCCGCCACGACCCCCATCGGGACGCACCAAAACGGACCGCTGGTCCGCAACGCGCGAGCCATCGTCATGGTGTGGATGCGCGACCTCATCCGCCTCAAGCGGACACCGACCCGGATCGTCACCGGCATCGCGCAACCGCTGCTCTTCCTCTTCGTCCTCGGTGCCGGGCTCCAGCACCTCATCGGCACCCAGCGGGCCGGCGGCGTCGACTACCAGCAGTACCTGTTCCCCGGGATCCTTGCCATGTCGGTTCTGACCTCGGCGTTGTTCTCGGCGATCGCGATCGTGTGGGACCGCGAGTTCGGGTTCATGCGCGAGATGCTCGTCGCGCCGGTGTCGCGATCGTCGCTGGTGTTCGGCAAGGCCCTGGGTGGCGGCTCGGTCGCCGTCGTGCAAGGCCTCATCCTCGTCGTGGTCGCCCCCCTCGTCGGCGTGGACCTGACCGTGAGCCGCTTCTTCGCCATGCTCGGGTTCTTGTTGCTGCTCGCCTTCGCGCTCACCGCGTTCGGGATCGTGGTCGCCAGCCGGATGCAGCGCATGGAGAGCTTCCAGATGGTGATGGCGCTCGTCCTGCAGCCGATGCTGTTCCTCTCCGGGGCGATCTTCCCGCTCGTCGCGTTGCCCAAGTGGCTCGGGGTCATCACCCGGCTGAACCCGGCCACCTACGGCATCGATGCCATCCGACGGGTCCTGTTGCCCCACATCGCGCCACTCACGATCTTCGACTGGACCGTGCCGCTCTGGGCCGACGCGCTGTTCACGCTCATCTTCGGGACGCTCATGCTCGCGCTGGCGGTGCGGCTCTTCGCCAAGACCGAGTAGACATCGGTCCATGCAGGGCACCAACCGTCAACTCCGGCTCGCGCGCCGCCCCGACGGGATGGTCGACGACGACACCTTCGACCTCACGGAGGAGCCGCTGCGCGACCTCGCTGACGGCGAGTTCCTCGTCCGCGTCGCCTACGTCTCGATCGACCCGACGAACCGGGTCTGGATCCGAGAAGAGCCGAGCTACCTGCCTCCCGTCGGGATCGGTGAGGTGATGCGCGGCGGCGGCGCTGGAGAGGTCGTCGAATCTCGCAACGACGCCTTCCCGGTCGGGACCAGTGTTCTCGGGCTCCTGGGATGGCAGGAGTACGCGATCTGTGGTCGGGGCGTGATGGCCAACGCGGTGCCGCCCGGCGTGCCGCTCCAGCACATGATGAGCGTGTACGGAACCACCGGCGTCACCGCATACTTCGGGATTCTCGACGTCGCTGACCCGAAGGAGGGCGAGACCGTGGTCGTGTCGGGTGCGGCCGGCGCCACCGGTTCCATCGCCGGTCAGATCGCCAAGATCCGCGGTTGTCGCGTGATCGGGATCGCGGGCACCGACGAGAAGTGCCGATGGCTCACCGAGGAGCTCGGCTTCGACGCGGCCATCAACTACAAGCGCGACGACATCGGCGCCCGGTTGGACGAGCTGTGCCCCGACGGCGTCGACGTCTTCTTCGACAATGTGGGCGGGTCCACCCTCGACAACCTTTTGCGCCGCCTCGCGATCGGAGCCCGGATCGCGCTCTGTGGCGCGATCTCGACCTACAACGCCGACGAGACCCCACCGCCGATCCATTGGTACATGAACCTGGTCGTGAAGCGGGCCCGCATGCAGGGGTTCCTCGTCCTCGACTACCTCGGCCGGTTCCCCGAGGCGGTCCTGCAGCTGGTGCAGTGGGTCAGCGACGGTCGCATCAAGTGGCGCGACCACGTCGTCGAGGGTCTCGAGCAGGCGCCGCGCGCGCTCAACATGCTGTTCACGGGCGAAAACACCGGCAAGCTCATGGTCCGGGTGGGTCCCGATCCGACCGCGTGACGACCCCGGTATCCTCTGACGACCCGTCAGATCTGGTGGCCGTCGGTCCCGGCGGCAGGGGAGGAGACCCGGTGTCCTCGACCGAGACGCCCACGATCCCGATGATCGTCAGCGTCGACGATCATGTGGTCGAGCCGGCCCACGTGTGGCGGAACTGGCTCCCGGAGCGGTACCGCGACGTTGGCCCCCGGGTGGAGCGCCGCGGCCTAGCCGGGTTGCGGATGGTCGGGCCGGCGGTCTACGAGCATGAGTTCGACGACGACGCGCCGCCGTGCGACATCTGGTTCTACGAGGATCTCGTCGTTCCCCTCAAGCGCCATATCGCGGCGGTCGGGTTCGACCGGGACGACATGACCCTGTCGCCGATCACCTACGACGAGATGCGAGCCGGGTGCTACGACCCGAAGGCCCGGGTCGACGACATGCTCATCAACCACGTCGACGCGTCCCTGTGCTTCCCGACCTTCCCCCGGTTCTGCGGCCAGACGTTCCTCGAAGCGAAGGACAAGGACCTCGCGATGGCGTGCGTCGTCGCGTACAACGACTGGATGGTCGAGGAGTGGTGTGGCGACAGCGATGGGCGCCTCATCCCACTGCCGATCGTCCCCCTGTGGGACGTCGAGGCCTGCGCGGCGGAGGTGAGACGCAACGCGGCGCGGGGAGTCCACGCAGTGTGCTTCAGCGAGATCCCGCCGCACCTCGGGTTGCCCAGCATCCACTCCGGGGCGTGGGATCCGTTCCTCGCGACGTGCGCCGAGACGGGCACCGTGGTCTGCATGCACATCGGTTCGTCGTCCAAGATGCCGGCCACGTCGTCGGACGCCCCGCCGGCGGTGCAAGCCACCCTTTCATTCGGGAACGCCATGGCGTCGATGAGCGACTTCCTCTTCTCCGGTGTCCTGGTCCGGTACCCCGACCTGCGACTCGCCTACTCCGAGGGTCAGATCGGCTGGATCCCGTACATCCTCGAGCGTGCGGACGACGTGTGGCAGGAGCATCGGGCCTGGGGCGGGGTCCGCGACCGCGTCCCCGAGCCCCCGTCGACCTACTACTACCGCCAGATCTTCGGGTGCTTCTTCCGCGACCGGCACGGCCTCAAGTCCCTCGACGAGGTCGGTGTCGACAACATCACGTTCGAGACCGACTACCCGCACACCGACTCGACGTGGCCCCACACCAAGCAGGTCGCGGAGAAGATGTTCTCGGGACTCGACGACGAGGCCATCTACAAGATCTGCCGCGGCAACGCGATCCGCATGCTCAGACTCCAACCCGACTAGTGGCCGAGTTGGCTCCGTGAGCGATTCGCTGCGCGGCCGGCTGCTGGTGGCGTCCCCGGACCTGGCGGACCCGAACTTCTTCCGCACCGTGGTGCTGATCCTCGAGCACACCGGTGACGGGGCGCTCGGCGTGGTGTTGAACCGGCCGTCTCCCGACACCACCGTCGAGGCCCCGCTCCCCGCGTGGGCTCCGCTCGCGGTCGACCCTCCCGTCATCTTCGTCGGGGGCCCGGTGCAGCCCGAGGCCGCGATCGGTCTCGCCCGCCGGGCCGATCGCGGCGACCCCGACGGCTTCGCGCCGCTGTCCGACGAGCTCGGCACGGTCGATCTCGAACGCGATCCCGCGGAAGTCGCTCCCCGCATCGACCGGCTCCGCGTCTTCGCCGGCTACTCCGGCTGGGGGCCTCGCCAGCTCGAGAGTGAGCTCGAAGCCGACGGCTGGTTCGTCGTCGATGCGGAGCCGTCCGACCTCTGGACCGCCGAGCCCGAGACGCTCTGGCGCGCGGTGCTCCGCCGCCAGCGAGGCAAGGAGCGGCTCTTCGCCGAATTCCCGCTCGACGCCAGCCTCAACTAGGGAGCTGCGCTGGGGTCGTCGCCTGACCGGCCGATGATCGCCCGGTCCGGGTCAGCGCCTGCTCAACCCGGTCGTAGCGGCGCCGAAGGTCGTCTCGATCCAGGGCCTCGGGGACCGCGTCAGGATCAGTGCCCTCACGCAACAGCATCGCCGCCTGTCGGGCGATGACCCGTCGCTGCGCGTCGCTGCGGGTCTGCTCGGCGATCTTCGACAGCGTGTCGAGCTGGCGGATGCCCACCGCCGGCAGGCCACGTCCCGCCTGGCGGATCTGATCGAAGGCCCGGTTGACGAGCCGCTCGTAGTCGAGGGGCGGCACGAGCAGGCGGACCGCGCCGTCGGCGTCACGGATGACGCCGCTGGGCAAGGGTCGCCCAGAGAGGCGGGTCAGACCGTCCCCGAGCCAGTCGATGCAGCTCAGCGCGGTGAAGGTGTCGTTGACCGCAGGGGACAGGGCTCGGATCGCGATCTCCACCAGCTGGTCGATCGCGAACTGCAAGTCCTGGTGCAGCGTGCGGTGCGGCCCGGTCACGTGGTTTCGCTCCAACAGCCGGGCCACCGCCGGCTCCGCGGTGGCGGGCCACACCTTGGCTAAGGGTCGACCGATGGTCACGAAGTGGCCGGGACGGAAGGTCAGCTCGATCACCGCGTTGTTGTCTCTCGCGATTTCGACCAGCCGGCGATGTCCGATCGCCTGCAAGTACCCGCTCGTCGTGGCTGGCACCTCGACGCCGTCGCGCTGCAAACCTTGGCGGAGCTCGTCCAGGTTCGGAGATGGGCCCGTGTCGGGCGAGGGTGCGTCCACCTCGAGCGCGTCGACGGCGCGTCCCAGATCCTGTGCGATCGAGAAGACCACCTCGTTCAGCTGGATCGATGTGGTGACGTGATGGATGAAGTAGATGAGCACCACGACGTCGATCAGCATCAGCAGCAACGCCACCGCGGTCGACAGGTGAGGAACAAACGGGTGAGAACCGCGACTCGACACCGACCCGAGCGCGAGGACGCTGTACACGAACGTCGCGACGAACGTCCCGAGGGTTGCCTGGGTCCCGCGGTCGCGTAAGAAGTTACGCAGGATGCGGGGGCCGAACTGAGTCGACGCCAGCGTGAAGGCGACGATGGTGACGGAGAACACGACGCCGGCGACGGTGATGACGGCCGCGGCGATCGCGGTGAGGATCGTCCGTGCCGAGCCGGCGTCACCAGTGTCGATCCAGCCCGGCAACGACAGGTCGCCGTGGTGCGCGAGGCGATCCAGGGCGTAGGTCACCCCGAAGAGCAGCGCGGCCGCGAGGACGAGCAGCGCGGGGAGCAGCCACAGGTTCGCCCGCAGCTTCTCGCGGCGAACACCGGGGGTCATCGCCACGCCCTCAGCGATCCTGGGAGATCAGGGAGCTGGGGTGCGTGCACCGAGGAGGTCCTTCCGACGAATATTCCGACGGCCGACCAGGCTTCCCGGCGTTCCAACCTCCATGATAGGTGGGCCGGCCCCGACCGAGGGTCTCGACCGTCGCCCAGCCCGCGGGCGGTCACTCGATCCGGCGGTTCTGGTCACCGCGGGACGCGGTACGTCGCGCGGAACCACCGCCGGGTTCGCCCGCCGGCGGTCAGCACCCGAGTCAGTCCGGCCGCGACCCGCGCCACGGCCCGGGGCGATCCCGGCGTCGCGTCGTCGAGCAGGTCGTTCCAGAAGATCGACCACCCACCGGCGATCAGGCGACCGAGCCCTGGCGCGGTCACGGTTCGCGCCAGCGTCGACACCATCACGGGGTGGGGCACTAGCGCGGCGTGCAAGGGCGCAGTGGCCGACTGGTACGGCCGGTCGCGCGCCGAGAGGTACCGCCGGTATCGCGCGGCGGCGTCGGTCGGCCCGGCCAGCACCGCCTCGGCGGCGGCCCGACCGCTGCCCATGGCCTGGGCGATCCCTTCTCCTTGGAGCGGATTCACGAGACCAGCGGCGTCTCCGACCAGCAGGACTCGTCCCACCGCCGGGTTGGTGCCGACCATGCCGAGCTTGAGCCAGCCGCCGAGGACCGGGCGGCCGGGCTCGGGCGGGCCCGCGAGGATCCCCCGGTCCGCCAAGGCACCGACGAACTGGGGCCACAGCCGGGTGGCGAGGGACCCCGCCGACCGGTCAGCGAGCACGCCGCAGCCGAGCCCCACATTCGACCGGCCGTCGGGGCCCGGGAACGCCCAGCCGTACCCCGGAAACGCGTGTCGGTTCGTCGGTTCCCACAAGATGATCTGGGGTGTCTCGACCGGGTCGTCGAGGTAGGTCCGAACGGCGAAGCCCCACAGGACCCGGCTCGGGTCGACGAGGCCGGCGGAGCCGGCGACGTGGCTCGTGGCCCCGTCGGCGCCGATAACGACGTCGGCCCGCAGCGTCTCACCGGTTGAGAGCGAGAACCCGCCGAGCCCATCGGGGTCGCCGACCGGCTGCGCCGCGCGTCCGTAGAACGGCACCGCGCCGGCGTCGAGGGCTGCCTGATGCAGCGCCCGATCGAACTGGTGACGAGGCACCGCGAGCGCGTGACCCGGGAAGTCGAGGCCCCTCCGGCAGGGCAGCCGCACGGTCCGGGCTGGTCCGACAACGAGCATGTCGCCCACCCGGATCGCGCCGGGGATCGGCACCGCGAGCTCGTCGAGCAGCCGGACGCCGCGGGGTCCGACGAGGTCGCCGCAGGCCTTGTCGCGAGGGAAGGTGACCTTGTCAACCAGCGCGACGCGGGCGCCGCCCCGGGCGAGGACCAGCGCCGCGATGCTGCCCGCCGGTCCGGAGCCCACCACGATGACATCGAACGAGCCGCTCACCCGGCCGGCTGCCCTGCGTCCTACGCTCGGCGTCCGACGCGAGGAGCGATGTTCATGCTGTCTGGCCCACCTTCGGATCCGAATCGCTTCGCCCAGGACCTGTTCACGGGCCTCCCCCGCCGGTACGACCTGCTCGCCGAGGTGTTGTCGTTCGGCCAGAACCGGCGCTGGCGCCGGGCGATGGTGGATCGCATCGTACCGGCCGGTCCCGGCCGTGTTCTCGACGTGGCCAGCGGGACCGCGGGGGTGGCGCTGCAGATCGAGCGTCGAACCGGTGCGTTCGTCACCGGTATCGATCTCACCGAGGCGATGCTGCGTCGAGGCCAGGCGAACGTCCGCGCCGCCGGTGTCGGCGACCGGGTGTCCCTCGTGGGCGGGCGCGCCGAGCAGCTCCCGTTCCCCGACGCCACGTTCGACGCCCTGACGTACACCTATCTCTTGCGCTACGTCGCCGACCCGGCCGCGACGTTGCGGGAGCTGGCGCGGGTCGTGAAGCCGGGGGCGCCGATCGCCAGCCTCGAGTTCCACGTGCCGAGCAGCCGGTTCTGGCGGTTCTGGTGGACGGGCTATACCCGCCTGGTGTTGCCCGCCGCCGGCAGCCTCGCCGGACGCGACTGGTTCGAGGTTGGCCGGTTCCTCGGTCCCAACATCGCCCAGCACTACCGCCGCTTCTCGGTTGATGCCACCGTGGCCGCGTTGCACGACGCGGGCCTCGTGGACGTCGGGGTCCGGACCATGAGCCTCGGCGGTGGGATCGTCATGTGGGGTACGAAGGGCGGTGGCTGACCCCAAGGGGCGTGCCGCGTTCTACGCGGCGCGCCCGGGCGGCTGGCGCGACTGGTGGACCGTGTTGCACCCGCCGTACACCGCGTGGCACCTCGGCTACGTGGCGATCGGCGCCGCCCTGGCACCGCATCTCGACGGCGTGCGGCTCGGCGCCACGGTCCTGGCGTTCTTCGCCGCGATGGGGATCGGTGCCCACGCGCTCGACGAGCTCCACGGTCATCCGCTCGGTACTCGGATCCCGGACCGGGTCCTCGTCGCCGCCAGCATCGCCGGCGTGGCCGCCGCGGTCGCGCTCGGTGTCGCGGGTCTCGGCCGCGTCGGGCCCATCTTGGTTCCGTTCATCGTCGTCGGACCGGTACTCGTGGTCGCCTACAACCTCGAGCTGTTCGGTGGTCGTCTTCATACCGACGTCGGGTTCGCTCTCTCGTGGGGAGCCTTTCCCGTCGTGACCGCGTACGTCGCCCAAGCGGCGCGGGTCGACGGCGCCGCGCTCCTCGGTGCGGCCGCGGCGTTCGCCCTCTCATACGCGCAGCGCAGCCTCAGCACGCCGGCGCGGCTGCTCCGCCGACGAGCGCAGCACGCCGAGGGTACGTTGACCCTCGACGACGGCGAACGGCGACCGATCAACGCCGAGATGCTGCTCCGGCCGCTCGAGCGGACCCTGCGCGCCCTGTCGTGGACGGTCGTGCTGCTCGCCGCCGCCATGGTGAGCGCGCGAATGTGGTGAGGGTCACGTCCGGGGTCGGAACACGAGACACCGGCGACCGGTTGCTTCTCGCAGTGTTCGAGAGGAGTCGGGATGGCGGAGCACGAGCGGGGACGGGTTCGGGTCGAGCCGGGCCCCAAGCGAGTCCGCGCGTATCTGGCCGGTGAGCCGGTGGCCGACACGACCCACCCGACGCTGGTCTGGGAGATCCCGTACTACCCGGCCTATTACTTCCCGATCGGTGATGTCCGCTCCGACGTCCTGACGCCGTCACCCAAGACCGAGCATTCACCGAGCCGCGGGGACGCGGAGTACTTCCATGTTGTCGTCGGGTCCACGGTGGCCGAGAACGCCGCGTGGCGGTACCCGCAGTCGCCGCTCGAGGCGCTGCGCGGGCTCATCCGTCTCGACTGGGGCGCCATGGACGCATGGTTCGAAGAAGACGAGGAGGTCTTCGTCCACCCGCGTAACCCTTATACCCGCATTGATGCGTTGGCGAGCTCACGGCACGTGGAGGTCATCGTCAACGGGGTCATGGTGGCAGACAGCACGCACCCGACGGTGCTCTTCGAGACCGGCCTTCCTCCCCGCTACTACCTGCCGAAGGTCGATGTCCGGTTGGATCTGCTGCGCGAGTCGTCGACGACGTCTGCCTGTCCCTACAAGGGCTTCGCCCGGTACTGGTCGGTGGAGACTGGGACCGGTGTCGCCGAGGACGTGGTGTGGTCGTACCCGACGCCGCTCCCCGAGAGTGAGCCGGTGGCCGCCCTGGTCTGTTTCTACAACGAGAGGGTGGACCTGCGCGTCGACGGCGAGCTGCAGGACCGGCCCAAGACCCCGTTCTCTTGATCGGAGCGCCGGCGGGGTGCGCCGGCCCGGTCTCGGCCGGTACGGTCGGCCGACGTGGTGATGGTTCGTGGCGCCGGAGGTCGGACGTGGCGATGACGCTTGAGTCGATCGACCTCTACGACCCCGATCGCTACGTCGACGGCCCTCCCCACGAGGCGTTCGAGTACTTGCGGCGAGAGCAGCCGGTCTACTGGCAGGACATGCCCGACGGGACCGGCTACTGGGCGGTGCTCAAACACGCCGACGTCGTCGAGGTGGCCCGGGATCCGGTTCTGTTCTCGGCTGAGATCGGTGGGGTCGTGCTCGAGGACCTGCCGCCGGAACAACTCGAGCAGACCAAGAACATGCTCTTGATGATGGACCCGCCCCGCCACGCCGAGCTGCGCCGCCACACCGCCCCGTACTTCAAGGCCCGGTCCATCGCCCGACTCGAGGATCGGATCCGTGAGATCTGTCGGCGCATCATGAAGGTCGGCGCCGACCGCGGCGACGTCGAGTTCGTGCACGACCTCGCCGCGTTGCTGCCATCGCAGGTGTTCGGCGAGCTGATGGGGATACCGGAAGAGGACCGGGCGCAGATCAACCACTGGGCGGAGATGACGACCGGGGGCCAAGACCCCGAGCTCAACCCGGATGGGTACGCGTCCGGTAGTAGCGACGGGTCCACCGCGATGGCGATGTACGGGATGGAGTACGCCCGACGTCGTCGCGGTGATGTCGGCGACGACATCGGTGCGCTGTTGCTGGGGACCGAGATCGAGGGCCAGCCCATGTCGGATCTCGAGTTCGGTTTCTTCTTCGTGCAGCTGGTCACCGCCGGGAATGACACCACCCGCACGATGCTGTCGTCCGGAGTGCTCGCGCTCGTCGAGCATCCCGACCAGCTAGCCCGGCTTCGTGCCGACCGGTCGCTCCTCCCCGGCGCCGTGGAGGAGATCCTTCGGTGGGCCAACCCGTTGCACTACTTCCGGCGCACCGCCACTGGCGACACTGTGCTGCGCGATCAGCAGATCGCGTCGGGTGACAAGGTCGCGATGATCTACACGTCAGCGAACCGCGACGAGGAGGTCTTCGCTGACCCGCACCGGTTCGACGTCCAACGCGACCCGAATCCCCAGCTGTCGTTTGGGATCGCTGAGCATTTCTGTCTCGGTGTCCACCTGGCCCGCCTCGAGGGGCGCATCTTCTTCGACGAGCTCCTCGACGGCTTCTCGGTGATGGAACTCACCGGGACGCCTCGTCGGCAGCGCTCGAACCTCAACAACGCGCTGAAGCACCTGCCCCTCCACCTGGGTGCTTGAGCCCGGGCATCCCGCGGCAACGGGTCGGAGCAAGATCGATCTCTGCAACGCCGGACAGCTGCAGCCCACCAACGACACGACCGTCTTCCCGTGGGTTCACGGCAAGACCTGGGATCTGACCCAAAAGGTGTTCGTCAGCGGCGCGGTGTCATGGCCCACGGCGGCGTTCCAGAACGAAGTGCAGGGCAGCACCCGAGTCTTGAGCGGCAACGATCTCCCAGTCGGCCAGACGACCGGTACGTTCCCGGTCAAGTCCACCGATCCCGCCGCGCCGTACCGGCCCAACCCGGGCTCGATCGCGGCCAGCAACTTCACCCTTCGGCTTCCCGCCACCCCGAGGGCAACGGCCCAACCC
>DAIPLE010000233.1:0-3536 GCA_036769425.1 Actinomycetota bacterium | reverse complement strand
CGACGACGGGTCGATGGCCCGACTCCCGAGCCTGGAGCGCTTCGCCGCCGACCACGGGCTCCAGGTCATCTCGATCGCGGATCTCATCCGCTACCGCCGCCACCGCGAGAAGCTGGTCCGCCGGGTCTCGGAGGCTCGCATCCCCACCCGTCACGGCGACTTCACCGCGTACGTCTTCGCCAGCCTCCTCGACGGCGTCGAGCACATGGCGTTCGTGCGAGGTGAAGTCGCGGGCGCGACCGACGTTCTCGTCCGCGTCCACTCCGAATGCCTCACCGGTGACGTGTTCGGGTCGCTGCGCTGCGACTGCGGCGTGCAACTCGACCTGGCCCTCGAACGGGTCGCCGCAGAAGGCGAAGGCGTCGTCGTGTACCTGCGAGGCCACGAGGGTCGCGGTATCGGCCTGGGCCACAAGCTGCGCGCCTACCGTCTCCAGGATCAGGGTCGAGACACCGTCGAAGCCAACGTCGAGCTCGGCTTCCCGGTCGACTCGCGCGAGTACGGAATCGGCTCCCAGATCCTCGTCGACCTCGGGATCACCACCATGCGGCTGATGACGAACAATCCATCGAAGTACGGCGGCCTCGAAGGCTACGGTCTCGAGATCGTGGAACGGGTCCCGCTGCGCACCGAACCCACCGACGAGAACATCTCGTACCTGCGGGCCAAACAGGACAAGCTCGGCCACTTCCTCGACATTGACGGCGGGCGGGGCGGAATCTGAGTGGGGGAGTACGCACCACCGGCCGTGCCGGTCGACGCCTCCGACCTGCGCCTGGCGATCATCGCCGGACGCTTCAACGACCATGTCACCGCGCCGCTCCTCGACGGAGCCCTCACCACCCTCGAAGCCCACGGCCTCGACCGCGCCAACGTCCCCGTGTACTGGGTACCGGGCGCGTTCGAGATCCCGCTGCTCGCCAAACGCCTCGCCTGCTCCGGCACCGTCGACGCGGTGATCTGTCTCGGCGCCGTGATCCGAGGCGACACCGCCCACTTCGACTACGTCGCCGGACCGTGCGCGGCCGGGATCGCCCAAGCGGCCCTCGACACCGGCGTACCGGTCGCGTTCGGGGTCCTCACCACCGACGACGACCAACAGGCCCTCGACCGGGCCGGTGGACCGGCGGGCAACAAGGGCGCCGAGGCCGCCACTACCGCCCTCGAGATGGTCGCCCTGCTCCGCACCCTCCCCGGCGGCTCCCGATGCTGAGCATCGTCCTCCCCAAAGGGTCCCTCGAGCGGGCCACCCTGCAGCTGTTCGAAGACGCCGACCTCGCGGTGCAACGTTCCTCGGACGTCGACTACCGGGCCACCATCGACGATCCCCGAGTGAGCGACGTGCGGATCCTGCGCCCCCAGGAGATCCCCCGCTACATCGCCGAGGGCCGCTTCGACCTCGGCGTCACCGGCCGCGACTGGGTCGAGGAGACTGGCGCCACCGTCGTCTCCCTCGCCGAGCTGCCCTACTCGAAGGCGACCGCCCGCCCGATCCGGATCGTCCTCGCGGTCGCCGCCGACTCTCCCGCCCAGACGGTACGGGACCTCCCAGCCGGGGTTCGGGTCCACACCGAGTACCCCGAGCTGACCCGCCGCTACTTCACCGAGCACGGCATCGACGCCGAGGTGTCGCTCTCCTACGGCGCCACCGAGGCCAAGGTGCCCGACATCGCCGACGCCGTCGTCGAGATCACTGAGACCGGCCGGGCGTTGCGCGCCGCGGGCCTCAAGATCCTCGACACCATGCTGCTCTCGTTCACCGAGCTGATCGCCAACCCCGCGTCGCACGCCGACCCCGAGAAGCGAAAGGCCATGGAGCAGCTCCAGACCCTCCTCACCGGCGCGCTCGAAGCCCGAGGCCGGGTGCTACTCAAGCTGAACGTCGACGAGGCGAACCTGGCGACGGTCATCGAGCTGCTCCCCGCGTTGAAAGCCCCGACGGTCTCGAAGCTCTTCGGCGCCGACGCGTACGCGGTGGAGAGCGTGGTCGCCAAGACCGAGATCAACACCCTCATCCCGGACCTCAAGGAACGCGGCGCGACCGGGATCATCGAGCTTCCCATCGCCAAGATCGTTCACTGAGCGTGACCGACCACCACGGCCACGTCGACGCCTACGACCCGCGGCGCGGCCTCGGCTCCGTCGAACGCGACGACGGCCACCGGTTCGGGTTCCACTGCACCGCAATCGCCGACGGGTCCCGCGACATCCCGGTCGGCGCCACCGTCACCTTCCGGGTCGCACCCGGGCACCTCGGGCGGTGGGAAGCCGCGACGATCCGCTCACCGTGACCGGGCCGGCGGCTTGGCGATCCCGCTACGGCTCCGGGCCGGGCCCACCGTTCCGCTCAGGTTCGACGCCGTGTTCACCAGCGCCACGTGCGACATCGCCTGCGGGAAGTTCCCGAGCATCCGCCCCGACGCGGGATCGAACTCCTCGGACAGCAACCCGACGTCGTTGCACAACCCGATCAGCCGCTCGTAGAGGGCGCGGGCGTCGTCCATGCGCCCCATGAGCGCCAGGTTGTCAGCCAGCCAGAACGAGCACGGGAGGAACACCCCCTCCCCGGCCGGGAGCCCGTCGATCCCGCGGTCCGTCTCGTACCGTTGCACGAACCCGTCACACACCAGCTCCTTTTGAATCGCGGCGACGGTTCCCGCCACTCGCGCGTCATCCGGAGGCAAGAACCCGACCAGGGGGATCATCAGCAGACTGGCGTCGAGTGCCGTCGACCCGTAGAACTGCACGAAGGCGTTCCGGTCGGCGTCGAACCCCCGATCGCACACCTCGGCGTGAATCTCGTCACGCGTGGCGCGGAGCTGGTCGACATCGAGGTGCCCGTCGAACCCGGGGAGCTGGCTCGACTTCACCGCCCGGTCGAACGCCACCCACGCCATCACCTTCGAGTGCGTGAAGTGCTGCGCCGGGCCCCGCACCTCCCAGATCCCGTCGTCGGGCTGACGCCACCCGTCTTCTAAGAAGTCCAGGATCGCCGCCCCGAGGCCCTGCACGCTGCGCTTCACCGGCATCCCCAGCTTGCGGGTCACGTGCAACGTGTCCGCCACCTCGCCGTACACGTCGAGCTGGAACTGACCTGACGCCGCATTCCCGGTCCGCACCGGCCGCGAACCCTCATACCCCGGCAGCCAGTCGAGCTCGAGCTCGGTGAGGCGACGTTCACCGGCGGGCCCGTACATGATCTGCATCCGGTCCGGTGACCCTGCCACCGCCCGGACCAGCCACTCCCGCCACGCCCGGGCCTCAGCCTCGTACCCCAAGGTCAGCAGCGCGTACAGCGAGAACGTCGCGTCCCGCAGCCAACAGAACCGGTAGTCCCAGTTGCGCACCCCACCGATCCACTCCGGCAGCGACGTCGTCGCCGCCGCCAACAACCCCCCGGTCGGCTGATAGGTGAGCGCCTTCAACGTGATCGCCGACCGCTGTACCAGCCCGGACCACTCACCTTGGAACGTCGAACGCGCCGACCACCGCAGCCACCACTGGCTGGTCCGCACCAAAGCGGCCTCGGCGTCCGC
>DAIPLE010000232.1:0-3560 GCA_036769425.1 Actinomycetota bacterium | reverse complement strand
GGTGTCATCGTCGACAACCGCGGCCGCACCACCGTCGACACGGTGTACGCCTGCGGTGACATCGCCGGGCGGTTCCTCTTCACCCACTCCGCGGCGTACGAGGGAGTCCGGGCGGTACGGGACATGTTCTTCCCCGGGAAGGGCAAGGTCGTGGCCAGCGTCCCCTGGTGCACGTTCACCGATCCGGAGCTCGCCCACACCGGGATGACCGAGGCCGAGGCGCGCGACGAGTTCAAAGGCGACGTCGAGGTGTGGCGCCAGGACCTGGTGCACAACGACCGGGCCCGCGCCGACGCCGCGACCGACGGGGCGATCCTCGTGATCACCCACAAGAGCCGCATCGTCGGGGCGCACATCCTCGCGCCCGCGGCGGGCGAGATGATCCACGAGTTCGCGTTGGCGATCGAAGAGGACGTCAAGCTGAGCGAGCTCAGCCAGTTCATGCACGTGTACCCAACACTGTCGACCTCGGTCGGTCAGCTCGCCGGTGAGGCGGCCTTCGAGAAGGCCGAGAAGCTGCGGTGGCTGGTGAAGCGGAAGTAGACACGTGCCCATCGAGCCGCTCGAGGCTTCACGGTTCGGGTTCGACAGTCGCTGCTTCGTGTGCGAGCCCGCCAATCCCCGTGGACTGCAGGTCCCGTTCTTCCACGACACCGACGCGGACGTCGTGTTCGCGACCTTCGACCTGCCGGCGGAGTTCTCCGGTGCGCCCACCCTCGTGCACGGAGGGGTGACGCTGGCGCTCATCGACGAGGCGATGAGCTGGGCCACGATCGCCATCGGCCACAAATTCGCCTATACCGGCGAGACCTCGGCTCGGTTCGAGTGGCCGGTGCGTCTGGGGCGGTCGTACCGGGTCGAGGCCCGGCTCGTCGACCGGGCCGATCGCCGCATGGTGACCGAAGCCGCCGTGCTCGACGGGAAAGGCCGGCCCTGCGTGACCGCGACGGCGACGATGGTCGTCCTGGACCTCGACCAAGCCGCGGATGCGGTCGGGACCGACCTCGCGGGAGACGACGCTCGGTACACCCGTTAGGCCCGCCGCGGCCGGGCGCCGGGGCTGATCAGGGTCCGGCCAGGCGGGCGGGGAAGTACACCGCCCCGGCGGTGCCGAGCCCGCTGTGCGCGGCGACCGACGGTCCGACCTCATAGCGGACCAGCTCCGCGGTCTCGGGCTGCGCCGCGAGGCGGCGCGCCAGCCCTCCGGCGACCTCGGGCGCGGACGCGTCGCCAACCCCGACCCGCATCGACTCGCCGGCCGACGCGCGAACGAACTCGACAACCATCGCATCGACAGCAGCTTCGACGTCCGCGGCGCGGCCGAGGACGTCCATGGTCCCGTCGCGGAGCGCGAGCACCGGCACGCCGCCCCCGTCCTCGGCCCCGCTCGCCAGTCGGCCGCCCCGGCGGGCCAGGTCGAGCGCACCGACGACGAACACGTTGCCGACGACGCGGGACACCTCCTGCGCCGCGGTGGCGGCTTCATCGAGGCCGCCACCGTGCTCGAGCACGCGGCCCGCGGCCCAGACGCAGCACGCGACGGGGAACGAGGCGGTGCCGGTGTCCACGATCTCGACCGGGATCGGGCTCGATGCCGCCGCGACGCGAGCGCTCCCGACCGTGGCGGACGTGTTGGACCCGATGTGGACCGAAAGGACGGCCTCGGCGCCACGCGCCGCGGCCTGCTCGTAGGCGCGGAGCAGTGCACCGGGTGCCGGGGCGGCGGTCGACACCTCGGCGCCGGCCGCGAGGCGCTCGTAGAACGCCGCGGTGGTCAGGTCGACGCCTTCGGCGTAGGGGGCGCCATCGACGACGACGGTGAGCGGAACCACCTCGACCGCGAAGCGGGCCCGCAGATCGGACGGCACCAGCGCGTTGGAGTCGGTGACGAGCGCGATCACGATGCTCGGCGACGCGCCTCATAGAAGCGGTACAGGATGAGCGCAGCGGCGACGGTCTGGGAGATGGGGAGCGCGACTGTCGGATCGGGGCCCCAGAGGTTGGGTAGATCAGCGAGCCACCAGACGAAGGCGGCGACCACCCAGACGGTGCTGCTGAGCTGGATGGCACGTTCGGCGTTGCGCAGGCGCAGGGCGCCGACGGCGGCGACGCCCGCGTCGAGCGGGAAGAAGGCGGGGAACACCGCGAGCACGGCTCCCCCCGAGGTCGCGACGCCTTTCCCGCCCCGGAACTGGGTCCAGACGGGCCAAATATGGCCGGCGATGGCCGCGGTCGCGGCGGCGTAGGCGCCGTCGGGACCGGCGATCCACCACCCGAACAGGCCCGCGCCAAAGCCTTTCGCGGCGTCGACGAGCATCACGACCGCGCCCCAGCGTCGTCCGACGACGTGCGCGGTGTTGAGACCGCCGGGGTTGCCGCTCCCGGTGGTGCGAATGTCGACCGCGCCGCGGGTGGCGACCCGCGTGACGAGCACCGCGGTCGGGAAGGTGCCGAGGAGGTAGCCGACCCCGGCCGCAGCCGCGACGGACAGGGCGTCGCTCACCGCGGTGGCGTCGGGTCAGCCGCCGGAGACGTCTTGGGGCCGGGCCTTGCCTTGCCCGATCCACGGCATCATCGATCGCAGGCGCTCCCCGACTTCCTCGATGGGATGCTCCGCGGCCCGGCGGCGCAGCGCGTTGAAGACGGGACGGCCAGCCTTGTTCTCGAGGATCCACTCGCGGGCGAAGTTGCCGCCTCGGATCTCGCCGAGGATGCGACGCATCTCCGCTCGGGTCTCGTCGGTGATGATCCGGGGCCCGCGGGTCATGTCGCCGTACTCGGCGGTGTCGGAGATCGAGTAGCGCATGTTGGCGATCCCACCCTCGTAGATGAGGTCGACGATGAGCTTCACCTCGTGCAGGGTCTCGAAGTACGCGGACTCGGGTTGATACCCGGCCTCGACCAGCGTCTCGTAGCTCGACATGATGAGCTGCGTCAGGCCGCCGCAGAGCACGACTTGTTCGCCGAAGAGATCGGTCTCGGTCTCCTCCTCGAACGTCGTGTCGAGAACGCCGGCTCTCGTGGCGCCGATCGCCCGGGCGTAGGCAAGCGCGGTCTGCTTGGCCTTCCCGGTCTCGTCGGCCGCGACCGCGACCAGCGACGGGACACCGCCGCCTTCTTCGAAGGTCCGACGGACGAGATGCCCTGGTCCCTTCGGGGCGATCATCCAGACGTCGACCCCGGGTGGCGGCTTGATCTGCCCGAAGTGGATGTTGAACCCGTGCGCGAACGCGAGGGAGTCCCGCTCGGCGAGGTGGGGCGCGATATCGCGCTCATAGACCCCGGCCTGCTCGGTGTCGGGGAGCAGCACCATGATGACGTCGGCTTCCTTGACCGCCTCCGCGGTCGGCAGGACCCGTAGGCCAGCCTCTTCGGCCTTGGCCCACGACCGGGACCCTTCGCGGAGGCCGACTCGCACGTCGACCCCAGAATCCTTGAGGTTGAGCGCGTGGGCGTGGCCTTGCGAGCCGTAGCCGAGGACCGCGACCTTGCGGCCCTCGAGCAGCGCCAGGTCGGCGTCGGCGTCGTAGTAGATGGAGGCAGGCATTCGGGGCCCTCCG
>DAIPLE010000059.1:0-11220 GCA_036769425.1 Actinomycetota bacterium | reverse complement strand
GGAGGGCGCGTCCGGGTCGGTGCGGCCGAGACAGATTCCCCATCGCGACCACTGCGCGTAGCTGGTCCAGACCTTCTGGCCCGAGACCAGCCAGCCGCCGTCGACCGGGACGGCGCGGGTGGAGAGCGCCGCGAGGTCCGAGCCGGCACCGGGTTCAGAGAACAGCTGGCACCACAGCTCGCTGGCGTCGAGGATCGCGGGGAGCCACCGGTGCTTCTGCTCGTCGGTCCCGGCCGCGAGCAACGTCGGGCCGACATTGTTCACCCCGACTCGATTCACGGGCTGCGGGGCGCGGGCTTGGGCGTACTCCATGTTGAAGATCGCCAGTTCCACGGGCGACGCCCCTCGTCCGCCGTACTCGGTGGGCCAGTGGATCCCAACCCATCGGTCGCGGGCCAGCGTGGCTTGCCAGGTCCGACCCCACGCGATCTCGTCGTCCAGCGATGTGAACCGGGGCGCCGGCTCGAGGTTCGCCGCGAGCCAGGCCCGGATCTCGTCGGCGAAGGCCCGCTCTTCGTCGGTGAAGGCGAGGTTCACAGATCCCAGAAGCGTTCGCGTCCGTGCTCCACGAACGACTGATGCAGCCGATGTTCGTCGTCGACGGTGAAGTGCCGATAGGTCGGCTCGTTTCGCCCTCGGACAAAGATTGGGTCGTCCGCGACGCGATCTGAGCGCCACTTCTGGTGCACGAGCGTGCGCTTGACGATCTTGTTCGTCCCGGTCGTTGGTGGATCGCGAAGCAGCCGCACGAACCGAGGACGCCACTTCGGGCCGACCTCCAGTTGGCGGTCGAGCCACGCCGCGAACCCGTCGGGGTCAAATGCGGACGCATCCGCGAGCACCAGCCCGGCCATCACCTGATCTCCGGCTTGGTCGTCAGGCACGCCGTACACCGCGGCGAGGACGACCCCGGGGGCTCGGGCGATGGCGGCCTCGATCGGCTGGGCGGGGAAGTTCTCACCGTCGACCCGGATCCAGTCGGCGTTGCGGCCCGCGAAGTACAGGTAGCGGTCAGCGTCGAGGTAGCCGAGGTCCCCGGTCCAGTACCAGCCGAACCGCAGCGTCCGCTCATTGGCCTCCGTGTTGTTGTAATAGCCCTCGAACGGTCCCGCGCCCGCGGTGTTGACGATCTCACCCACGCACTCATCCGCGTTGCGCAGCATTCCGGCGTCGTCGAACCGGGCCCGCGGCAGCTCGTTGCCACCCTCGTCGACGACCCGGATGTTCTCCCCGACCTGTCCGAGCGCTCCGGCTCGTTCTTCGACATCGCGGTTGACCGCAACGCCGCCCTCAGTGGCTCCGTACGCGTCGATGACCTCGACGCCGAACCGGGACGCGAACCGATCGACGATCTCGGGCGATCCTTCGTTGCCGAACGCGACGCGCAGCGAGTTGTCGGCGTCGTCGGGTTCCTTCGCGGTCGACAGGATGTAGGCGAGGGGCTTACCGGTGTAGTTGAAGTAGGTGGCGTGATAGCGGCGAACGTCGGGGAGCCACCGGGAGGCGCTGAACCGGCGGGCCAAGCCCACCGAGGCGCCACAGACGACCGATGGCGCCCAGCCCACCATGAGCGCGTTCGAGTGGAACAACGGCATGCAGATATAGCCGACGTCATCCGCGGTGAGGTTCATGATGATTCCCATCCGGCTGCCGGTGACGAGGAATCGTCGCTGCGTGCAGATGACCGCCTTCGGGGCGTCGGAGGTCCCGGAGGTGAAGATGAGCGCCCAACGCGTATCCGGATCGGGTTCGAGCCCGGGGTCGGCGTCACCGACCGACGCGAGCGCGTCGTCGAGATCTGTCCCCAGCGCCGCCTCGGGATCGTCGCGGTCGGCGAAGCGCCGACTCGTCAGGACCGGAGGGAGCGCGTCGGCGATCGGGGCGAGCATCTCGACGTGGCGGGGCTCGGTGATCACCAGCCCGCAATGCGTGTGGATCGCGTCACGGAGCAGATGCTCACCCCGGCGAGTGTGGTTGAGCCCGACCACGGTCGCGCCGATGAGGGCCGCGCCGCCGAGCGCGAAGAGATAGTCCGGGGTGTTGTCGAGCAGGATTCCTACGTGCGGGGGTGCGTCGGGATCGAGACGGGCCCGGAGCAGGTTCGCGAACCGGCGGCATTCTCGGCCGTACTCGCGGTGCGTCCAAACCTGGTCGCCGAACTTGAGGGCAGGACGGGAGGCCCGGCCGGGGTCGGTGGCGTTGGCCCGGATGAGCGCGGCCGCGTTCGGTGCCGGCATCGGCGCCTCGCCCGGCGCGGGGACAGCCCGGCTGCGCACTGACCCGCCAGAACCCGACACGGCGGTCAGGCTACCGGCCGCGTTCACCGAGCCCGCGGGGTGCAGTTCCGTAGACTCGCGGCCGATGGAGGACCGCGACACGCCGGGGTTGTACCTCGAGATGACGGACCGCACCGCGGGTGACTATGCGACGTCTCGCGTTCCGGCGGTGCTGGCGACATCGCACGTGCGGCGCGCCACGTGGTGGGAGAACATGCACCGCGATCGGTCCGATCTGCCGAGGGCGCTGCCCGAGTTCGGCCTCCTCGGCGTGTATGAGGTGGAAGCCGGCTTCACGGCTCCCAATCTCCCCGACGGAGTCTGGGCACACGAGTTTCGGCGAACCCCGCGCCCGGGACAGGGCCGGCTCACCGGCCGCCCGACCGTGGGGCTGTCGCTGGTACTCATCAGCCCCACGGACCCTTCCCGCGCGCAGGAACTGCGCGATTGGGCCGACTTCGTGCATCTCCGCCACATCGCCGAGGTCGGGGTGCCCGGGTACTCGATGGTGACGCCGTACGAGCACGTGCGCGGCAGTGATCCGCGTTTTCTGCACTTCTACGAGATGGACACCGACGACCCCGAGACGGCGTTCCTCGCGATGACACCACTCGTTCGCGAACGCCTCGCCACTCGGGAGGAGTTCCGGCGCTGGGCCGGTCACGAGGCGCTGCGGATCATGTATGTGAACAGCTTCCGACGGGTGGGTGAGCGCTCGCCGTGACTGACATCTTTGAGGTCATCCGTTCGCAACGAGCCTGTCGCAACTTCTCGGACGCCCCCGTCGACGACGACGTGGTGGGTCAACTGCTCGACGCGGCCACGCATGCTCCCAGCGCGGAGAACCGCCAACCGTGGGTCTTTCTCGTCGTGCGCGACCCGAGGACCCGCGAGCGGCTGCACGACCTGAGCGAGCAAGCCTGGGAACAGGGGGGCCGCGCCTACTCCGCAACCCGGCTCTCCTCTCGGCTCCTCGCGGATGTCGAGCACGGAATCGCCGGCGGTGGCTACCGCGCCGCACCGATCATGGTGGTCGTCGCCGCCGACACGACCCGCGCCCACCCCGCGTCGATCCCCGCGTCGATCTTCCCGGCGGTGCAGAACCTGCTCCTCGCCGCTCACGCCGCTGGGCTCGGGTCTGCGCTCACCACTCTCACCACCGGATTCGCCTCGGAGCTCGCCGGCCTGCTCGGGCTTCCCGACCACGTCGTCGCCCAGGCCGTCGTGCCGCTCGGCCATCCTGCCAAGCCGTTGGGACCCCCCAGACGGGAGCCGTTCGCCGAGCACACCTACCGAGACCGTTTCGGCGTCGCCTGGTAGTCCCTCGCACTCGAGCGAGCGTGCTCGCTCGGGTTGACACCGAGGTGACCGGTGACGAACGTGCTCGCATGGCCACCTGGCGTGATTTGCGAACGGACCGGCCTGACCTCGCCGACGCGGGTCGGGAATTGCTCTACCAGTTCGGGGTCGGGCTGGCGTTCCTGGGGACGGTTCGTCCCGACGGCGGCCCGCGGCTTCATCCAATCTGCCCGCTGTGCGCCGACGACCGGCTGTTCGCGTTCCTGGTTCCCTCCCCGAAGCGCGATGACCTCGGGCGCGACCCTCGCTACGCGCTGCACTCGTTCCCATGCGCCGAGAGCGAAGACGCCTTCTATTTGCGCGGCGAAGCTCGCGTCCGCGATGACGACGGGCTTCGCACGCAGCTCATCGACCAGTTCCTCGCCGAGCGCTCACAGCTCGCGCTCAGCGCAGACGAGCTCGTCGACCAGCAGCTCTTCGAGCTGGACATCGACACCTGTCTCCTGACCCGTACGGACGGTCACGGGGATCCGAAGCCTCGCCACACCGTCTGGCACGCCGAACCCGACGTGTCGCGACCCAGCCGCTGACGGTTCAGCGCCGGGGACGCGACGACCGCGGGAACCGTCGCCGGAGATCACGAGCAGGCCCGCGGGCGTTCACCGGGGACGGGTCGGTCATCGGGTTTGGAACTGGTAGACGCCCGCTCCGACTCGGAGGATGGCGTCACCTTGCTCCATGCCGACCACCTGTACTCCGGCAGCGCGGCTGAGCGGCCGGTGGCGTTCGGTGACGTGGGTGGGACTCGACGTCACGAGTCGAACGGTTGCGGTGGCGTTGGCCGGGACGGTGAGGTCGAGGGTCGAGATCCCCGGCTGGCTCCCATGGCGCCAGGCGACGACGATTGACCCCCGCGGGGTGGGGACCCGCCCTGATGCCGAAGCCAGGCCGCCGCGCGGTGGCGTCACGTCGAAGGTGACATATCCCGGGCCGGTCGGTTCGATGCCGAGGAGCTCTCGTCGGATCTCGACCACGACGTTGGCACCCCAACCGTGGGACATGCTGTCCCCGATGGCGTCGGAGGGATTCCAGACCTCCCACGTGAACGTGGCTCCCCGGGCGAGGATGTTGGCCCATCCGGGCGCTTTGGGGTCGGTGATCCGCTGCACGAAGTCACGGTCCCGGCCGGTGAGTCGGAGCGCGCCGAGCACCTCGGCGGCGGTGCGCGGCGGGTTGGTCATGCCGCGAGCCGCAATGTAGGCGGCGACGCGGGTCTCACGGCTGCCCGGGACAACGTCGTAGGCGACCGCGGCGGTGTTGGACTCCTGGGTTGCTTCCTTGGTCTGTTTGCCGCCGGTCAGGAGCCCATCGACGTAGACGCCGTCGGGTCGCGTGAGCCGAGCGTTGATCGCGCTCGTCAGCTCGGATTGGCGGTCTCGCTGCCGGGAGACTTCGTCGGTCGGGCGGCCGAGGGCCGTCGCGACATCCCCAGCGCGCCGGAACACATCCACTCCGAGCACGTTGAGTCTCGTCACGACCGGGAACGGGTAGTAGATGTTGGTGGCCGGGAGACTGGTGACGAGCCCGGTTGACGGTGCGACCGCGCTCTGCACATAGTCCGAGAGGTTCGCGATCGTGGGATAGACGGCTTCGAGGAGGCTGCGATCTCCGGTAGCGAGCCAGTACTGCCACACCCATTCCGGGTAGATCTCACTGAACTCGTTGATGTCTAAGGCGCCCAACCCGGTTGGATAGATCTTGTTGATCCGACCTTGGGGCCAGTAGCGAGCTTGAGATTGGGAGAACTCGAGCAGCGACTTCCTGGTGAGGTTCTGGTCGCCGAACGCGGTCATCGCGGTCTGCGATTCGTTGAAACCGTCCCAGAGCCATGGGCCTTTCTCGCGCGTCGGCGTGTCGACGTACTGCTCTTGGGCGGTGAAGAGCGCCGAGTGGACGCCGAGCTCGAACACCGCGTTCACCGTCGGATCCGGAGACGAGAACGTTGCCGGAGGCTCGTCGGGCATGAGGGTGTGTCGGGTGAGCGCGACGACGTCCGACGGTGCGAGCGTCTCGCCGGGCTTGTCGATCTGGAGGTACCGGAACCCGAGGTAGTCGAAGGGGTGGAACGTCTCTTGGCCGCCGCGCTGCACGTACGAGTAGCTCAGGTCGGTGTGCTGGGTTCCGTGGACGGTCGAGACCTGGCCCGGGGGCCCTGATGACGGGTGCGGGTCGAGGAGATAGCCGGCGTGCATGGCGACTCGTCGGCCGGGCGAGCCGTGGTGGAACGCGACGGTCGGCACCGCGGCGTACACCTTGCCGAAGTCGGCGACGATGGAGCCGTTCGAGAGTCGGGTCAGCGAGACCGCCCGGACGGGCTGCTCGACGATGCGGGTCCGCACCGCGACGAGGTGGGTCCAGGGGGCCACACCGGCGGGGCCGAGAGCGGTGGCGGCGGCCCAGGTCCGGTCGTCGAAGCCGGGGAGGTCCCACCCGAGGGGTTGATGGGCTCCGTCGATGTTCTCGGTGAAGTCGACCTGGTCGCCCTCGAGGTCGCGTTGGGTTCCGGGGAGCCAGTTGGCCTTGAGGACGCGCCAGGAGCTGTCGGTCGTGATGAGCTCGCTGCTCCCGTCCTGGTGGAGCACCGAGAGCTGCGCGATGACCCCGGGACTGCCGGCAGGATGTCCCTTCGTGGCGCCTTGCCAGCTGTACAGCAGGCCCAGCGCGTTCGGGCGTCCGGCCCGAAGGACGCTGGTGGCGTCGAGCGTCTCGTAGTACTGGGAGTCGGGGTAGCTGTACGCCTGGCCCTTGCCGATCCGAACGCCGTTGATCGACAGCTCGTACTGCTGGTCCGCGGACACGTAGACGCGGGCGCGCACGATCGGGGATCCGCTGAGGGTGAACTCCTTGCGCGCGTACGTGTGCTGGTCGGGTTCGCTGCTCGGGCGCTGGATCCACTGGGCTTGCCAGTCTTGGTCGGTGAGGCCGGTCTCGAATCGCGCCGGGGCCGCGAGCGGCCCGGGTCCGTCCGACGGCCCCCAGGTCTGCACCGTCCACTGGTAGGCCGCGTCGGGTGCGAGCGCCGGGCCGAGATACGGCACCGCGAACTGGTCGCTCCCCACGATCCGCCCGCTGTCCCAGACCAGCGTCGCGGCGGCAGGCCCGCCGGTGAGGGCCGGTCGGCTCACGACGATCCGATACGCGCTCTGGATCGCACCGCGGCGTCGATCGTTGACCTGCCAGGCGAACTGGACGTCGTTCACGCCGAGACCGATCGGGGCGGTCAACCCATCGACCCTGAGCGCCGCCGGCGGGCCGGGCGAAACCGGAGGCGAGGTGGGGTTGGGGGACGCCGCGGACGCGCTGGTGACCGGGACCAGGATCACCAGGATCGCCCCGAGGAAGCACGCGAACCGAGCCGACCGCGACGCAGCATCGCGGCTTCGAGCGCCCACAAGGCGACACTACGCGGAACGGCGCGGCCTCGGGTGCGCGAATCAGAGCCGGATGGTGTCGCCGTCCTTCGTCGCCGAGGCGCGGATGGCGTCGAGGACGCGCATGGACGCGAGACCATCGGTGAACGTGGCCACCGGGACCGCGGGTTCGAACCGTCGACCCTCGACCCCGGCCCGGAGGACCTCGCAGAGGCGGGTGAACGGCCCGAGCTCGAGGTGCGTGAAGCGGTGCCGGGGATCGTCGCTGGCCGGTGGTGACGGCGACAACGCCAGATCGGTCGGGATCTCAAGTCGCCGGGTCCCTCCGACGTCGGCGAGCCAAGCATCGGTGCCGTCGATCCACGCGCTGCCGCGCGACCCCGCGACTCGCGTGATCCCGGACAGCGGGCCCCATGCCGCGGCGGTCTGCTGCAGCACTCCATCAGCCCCGTTCACGAGCCGGAACCGCGCCGTGAACGAATCCTCGGCGACGCGGTGGCGCGCCGACACCAGGCCTAACCGTGCGCTCACCTCGGCGAACTCGCCCGCCCAGGCCCGAACTTGGTCGACAACGTGGGAGCCCGACGCTCCGAGCCAGCCTCCGCCGGCGTCGGGGTCGAACCACCACGGCGGGGTTCGCGCCGCAGGGTCGGCGACGAGGGGAACGAACTGGACCAAGGAGAGAAAGCGCAGCTCGCCGAGCGTCCCGTCCGCGATCGCGCGCCCGATCGCAGCCCGTTCGGGCGCGAACCGGAACTCGTGGCCGACCAGATGGGTGACCCCCGCGGCGGTCGCCGCTTCCAGCATGGCCTGGGCTTCGGTGGCGTTCAGGGCGAACGGCTTCTCGCAGAGGACGTGCTTGCCGGCCTCGGCGGCGGCGACCACGACCGCGGCGTGCGTCGACGGTGGCGTCGCGACGGTCACCGCGGTGACGTCTCCTCGATCGAGTACCGCGGCGAGGTCGGTGCTCGCCTCGGGAACCCCGAGCCGGTCGGCGCGACGTTGGGTGCGATCGGCGTCGCGCCCGACGAGGGCCACGACATCGAAGCCCGCGGCCCGCAACGCGGGGACGTGGACCCGAGCCCCGAACCCGGTGCCGACCACGGCGGCGCCGGGCCCGATCAGTAGCCCTCCTCGGCGTCGACGATGCCCTCGAGGGGCTCACCGGCGACGTAGTGGCGAAGGTTCTCGGCGAAGGCGGCGAGCATCCGATCGAAGGCCCGAGGGGAGCCCCACGAAACGTGCGCGCTCAGCTTCACGCGGGGATGGGTGTACATCCAGTGCCCGGCCGGGAGTGGCTCGGGATCGACGGTGTCCAGGCTGGCCCGCGCCACCCGCTCGTCGTCGAGCGCGCCGCGCAACGCGTCCTGGTCGACGAGGCTCCCCCGGGCGATGTTGACGAGATGGAGCCCTGGCCGCACCGACGCGAACGCGGCCTCGTCGAGGAGCCCGATCGTCGCCGGCGTGGCCGGCGCGGCGAGGACGAGGTGGTCGACGGTCTCCAGCAGCTCGTCAAGGTCGGTGACGACCTCGACACCGGGGACGGGCGGCTGGTCGGGACGGCGACGAACGGCCCGGACCCGAGCGTCGAAGGCGCGAACGCGGTGCGCGACCGCGGATCCGATCCCGCCGAGCCCGACGAGCCCGACGGTCTTGTCAGCGAACTCACCGAGGTCGGCGACGTTCCAATGCTTGGGGGGCGCGTCGAGCCAGGTGTCGGGGAACCGCTTCTCGAACGCCAAGATGGCCCCGAGCACGAACTCGGCGATGGGGATCGCGCTGACGCCGCGGGCGCAGGTGACGGTGCGCCCCTCGAGCAGCGTGCGAGGCCAGGCGTCGATCCCGGTGCCGGGAAGGTGCATCCATCGCACACCGAGATCGTCGAGCCGGTCGAAGACGGGATGGCCGAGCGACCAGGCGGCGAAGAGCACCTCCCCGTGGAGGTGGTCGGGGATGGCGTCGTTCGGGACCGTGATGATCTCGGCGTCCGGGGCGGCGTCGCGTGCCGCCGCGGCGGCCCGATCGCCGAGCATGTTCAGAACGCGCAGCGCCACGTCAGAACGGTCGGGTGACGGCCCGGGTTGGCCCGAAGCTGTGCAGTGCCAGCGCATGGAGGTTCCCGAGCCCTCCGCACACCATGACGAGCATGTGGTCGGGGCCCTCGACGAGGTGCACGAGCCCGGCGTCGTCAACGCGGCCGTTCTCGTGGGCCTTCGCCTGGTGCGGAGCCGGCCACCAGGAGACGGGAAGCGACGCGTCAGCGTGGAGTCGCGCTTGGACGTCGGCGAGGTCAGGGTACGCGGCGGCGATGAGGTCGGCCCACGGTGGAGCAAGGCAGACGAGGATCTCGGCTCCGTGATGCGCGCCGATGAACGCGTTGGTGCCGGGGAACGCCAGGGACTTGCCGATCAGCTCGAGGAGATCGACGCCGTTGTCGGCGACGATGTCCGCGACGTCGATCGTCCCGGTGCATCCATGCACCGTGACCGCGTCGCCGACGACGCCCCGCCGTTCGGCGAGCGGGGCCCACGGTGAGCGTTCCTCCCATTCGCCGACCACGATCCCGCTGATGCGGCCCGGGCTCCCGAAGACGCTCTTCGAGGACACGCCGACGACCTGGCCGCCGACGTTGCGCATCATGAGGCGAGTGGCGCGACCGATCCCGGGTCCGGGACCTGCCACCCCGCCGAAACAGCCGACGTCATAGGGGATCCCGAGCCGGTCTCGGCTCGGGCCGTTCACGAAGAGACCCGGGACCACGCAGGAGGTCGTGGTGTTGAGCGCGAACAGGTTGAGGATGGGGTCAGCCATCGCTTCGGTTGCCGAACACAGCAGCGGCATGGCGTCGGCGGGCGCGCCCGCCATCACCGCGTTGATCGCCACCTTCTCCACCGTGGCGCGCCCGTTGCGCGGGGGCAGGTCGCAGAGACATTCGTCGGGGAACCGCCCGGAGGCGGCGACAAAGGCTCGCACCCGCTCCTCGGTTGGCGGGATAAGCGGCAGACCGTCACCCCACCCGGCGTCGGTCGCCAGCTTGGTGAACGCCACCGGATCGTCGTCAACCTCGAGGCGCGCGCTGGCCAGCCAGTCGATCGTGCACCCGTCCGGTCCGCAATCGACCCGTGACGCGAGGTCGCTGTCCGTCACGGCGTCCACCGAGCCGGGGCGGGAGCCGTCACGGCGAGGCTCCGATGGTTTCGAGCAAGGCCGGCCAGTGCTGACGGGCGATGGCCCGAACGTCGGCCTCGGCTCGCGTTTCCAGCGGGTAGGGGAGGACATGGACGCGCAGGCCCGCCCGGCCGGCATTGGCGGCCATGGTGTGCGCGAGGGATTCGAACTCTGCGGTTACGACGACGACCGCCGTCTTGTCCTCGAGAGCGGCCGCGACCGTGTCGTGAACGCTCCACGAGGTGCAGGATCCTCAGTTGCCGAGCCCGACGATCGCGACGTCGACACTGGCGGCGAACTCGTCGAGCTCCTGGAAGGTCCGCTCGCCTTCGTCGCCGATGCGGTTGCCGGCGTTCCAGACCCGGACGGAAGCACCGGCCGCGTCGAGGGACTGCTTCCACTCGTCGAGCACCCACTCCCACGACTGCCAGGTCTCGTCGGTGCGTAAACCCACGAGGCGCCCGGCGAGCGACCCGGCGTCAGGTCCCGGTTCGGGCGTGAGCTCGGGTGGTGTCGCGGTGGGATCCAGGATCGTGATGCGGGCCATCGCACCTCTCTTCTCTGTGGGGCGGGCACGGCGATCGTACTGACCGCGGTCCGGTGTGGAATCGACCGTCTCGGCGCTGGCGCCCCCGGGGTGCGGCATGCGGGCTGTGCGAGACTGGCCGAAGCGGTCAGGAGGAAGCGGAAGATGCCACCATCGGCTCCGTCGGGTCGCCCCCCACCGCCGGTGCCGACGGTTCCGGGCGCGACCGGGCATCACGCCACGGTGGCGGTGAGGTGAGCGCCGCGCCCCTGCCCGTCGACGTCGACGACGTCACCCCGTCGTGGCTGTCGGAGGTCCTCGACGTGCCGGTGACCGAGGTCGAGGTCGTCGCGCGCCACTCGGGCACCACCGGCCGGGCCCGCATCGCGCTCACCTACGGCCACGACGCCCCCGAGCGGCCGGCATCGATGTTCGTGAAGCTCGCCCCCTTCGACGAGCGCCAACGACGGTTCGTCGACGCGGTCGGGCTCGGGATCGCAGAGGCCCGCTTCTATCGGGA
>DAIPLE010000231.1:0-3615 GCA_036769425.1 Actinomycetota bacterium | reverse complement strand
CGAGGAGGGCGCGGAGCTTGGTGATCTGGCGGGCACCCGAGTCGAAGTCGTGGCTCATACCGATCCAGCCGTCACCCAACCGGGCGGCGCGGCGCAGCGCCGCGCCGCTCTCCCCTCCCACCAGGATGGGAGGCCCGGGACGCTGGGGCGGTTTGGGTTCGAACACCACCCCGTCGAAGGAGAAGAACTCGCCGTGGTGGGAGACCTCCGCTTCGGTCCACAGCCGCCGACAGACCTCCAGGGCCTCGTCGACCCGGCGACCGCGGGTGTGGAAGTCGAGCTCCGCGGCGTCCCACTCCTCTTCGAGCCAGCTGGCGCCGACACCGAACTCGGCCCGTCCACCCGAGACGACGTCGAGGGTCTGCACCGCCCGGGCGGCGACGAACGGGTGACGGAGACCGACGTTGTACACGTGGGTTCCGAGACGGACCCGCTCGGTGCGACCCGCGAGATACGAGAGGTAGGCGAAGGCGTCAAAGATCGGCGTGGTCGGAGGAACGGGGGGATGCTCCTCACCGGGGTGCGGTGAGCGGCTCATCCGGGCGGTGAAGACGAGGTGCTCGGGAAGCCACACCGACTCGTAGCCGAGCCGATCGGCCTCGAGCGAGCAGGTGTCGAAGAACGCCGGGTTGAGACGGCCGAGCGCGATCCCGAACTTCACCAAGGCCTCCGGCGCCCGATCAGGATCGTCATGGGGCGTGCGTGACGTACTGGCCGTCCGAGCGACGGTGCCAACCTCCGGCGGCGAGGTTGCCGCCGTCGACGTGGATGGTGGTCCCGGTGACGAACCGGCTGAGGTCGCTCGCCAGGAACACCGCGCACGCCGCGACGTCATCGACATGTCCGGCGACCGGGAGCGGCGTGTGGACACCCACCGGCCCGACGCCCGGGGTGGGAATCACGTCCGGGGCGATGCAGTTCACGCGGATTAGGCGAGGACCGAGCTCCAGCGCGAGGCTCATGGTCAGGCTGGTGACCGCCGCCTTCATCGCCGAGTACACCGCGTACCCCGGCGCGGCACGATGGGCCTCGATGGAGGTCAGGTTCACGATCGACCCGCCCCGCTCCCCCATCGCCGCGACGACCGGCCGGACGAAGTTCGTGACACTGCCGAAGTTCTCCCGCACCAACGCGTCCTGGCCCTTGGCGTTGACGTCCACGAAGTCCGCGAAGAACCCGCCCCCGGCGTTGTTGACGAGCACGTCGACCCCACCGAGCTCGTCACGCACCGTGTGCACGAATTCGCGACAGGCGTCCTCGTCCCGGACATCGAGCTCGGCGGCGACGACCCGCCGGCCGGCAGCTTCGATCCCATCCGCGGTGCCATCAAGGTTCTCGACGTCTCGGTCGCAGATCGCGACGTGGGCACCGAAGCGGGCGAAGGCCAGCGCGATCGCCTCACCGATCCCGATCGCGCTGCCGGTGACGACCGCGACACGGTCGGTGAGCAGAGCCGCGGACGGGTCGAGGGGCACGGCGCCGGACAGTAGCCCTGGTCCGGCATTAGCGTCGGACAGGTGAGCTACTCGATCGAAGGAAAGCATGTGCTCGTGACGGGCGCATCGTCAGGAATCGGCGCCGCGCTCGCGGCGGGCTTCGCCGAGCGGGGTGCGGTGGTTGGGATCTGCGCCCGCCGCGCCGACCGTCTCGACGAGACGCTCGGCCGCGTGCGCGAGCACTCGCCGGACTCCCAGGCGTGGACGGTCGACCTCGCCGATCTCGACGGGATCTCGGGCTTCGCGGCTGGGGTGGAAGAGGATCTCGGCGGCGTCGACATCCTCGTGAACAACGCGGGCATCCCGAAGCGGCGGCATGTGACACGACTCTCCTCCAATGAGGTGGAGAGTGTCATGCGGATCAACTACTTCTCGCCGGTGCGGCTGACACTCGCGCTGTTGCCGGGGCTCATCGAGCGGGCAGGCCGGATCGTGAACATCTCGTCGGTGGCGGCTCGGCTCGGACCTCCGATCGAGGCAGCGTACGCGGCGAGTAAGGCAGCGTTGACGGCGTTCTCCGAATGCATGTCGGTCGATCTGCGTGACACCGGCGTCCTGGTGCATGTCATGAATCCCGGCGTCCTCGACACCGAGCTGTTCCACCTGCCGGACAACGAGACCGGGTTCCACGACTCGGTGGAGATGCTCCCGGTCGACGCCATCGTCGAGCCGGTGCTCGCCCAGATCGACCGCGGCTCGTTCGAGGGCTACGTGCCCGAATGGTTCATGGAGATCGTCGCCGGCAAGTTTCAAGACCCGGACGCGTTCCTCGCCGGGACGAAGGACTACGCCCGCTCCAGGTAGTCAGGCCGATCGCTGGTCAACCCGGGCGAGCGCGGCCGCCACCTCACTGGGCGGATACGGGTCGGGTCCGTAGTTGCCGAGGATGCCCGGGTACGGGGTCGCGCCATCGAGAAGAAACGTGCCGGGGTGGACGCGACCGGTGGCGCTCAGCCGGTACGGAGCTTCGGGTTTGACCACGACGAGCCTCGTGGGCGTGCTGCCGAGCAGGGCTTGTTGGACGACGAGGCGGACGACTTGGCAGCCCTCAGGCGGGATCGGTCCGACAAATCCGGGGGGTCGCTTCGGCGACGGAGGCTTCCGGCCCTGATAGAGCACCGCGTCGACACGAGCGACCACGGCGAGGCGGGCGTCGGGAAGCACGGTGCCGATCGGGAGTGGGGGCAGCGCGGAACGGGCGGCGACCACGCGGCCTGCTTGTCGGCACGCGCTGGCGTAACGGTTCGGAGCGGCGCGCGCTCCCGCGGGCATTGCCACGACGAGCGGAAGCGTCATCCCGGCCGCCACAACGGCGACCCGTCGGATCACTCGAGCAGGTCGGGCTGTTCCCGCACGATCGATGCGTAGAGCGGAGAGAAGCTAAACCACCCGGCGACGTGCGATCCGACTTGGGTCCTGGTGTGCTCGGCGGCCTCGGGCGAGATGAGCACCGGTGTCCCGGCGGCCTCGGCGAGCAACTGGGCCTGACAGGTGCGTTCCATGGTGATGAACCACCAGACGGCCTCGTCGACGGAGTGACCCACCGTGAGGAGCCCGTGGTTACGAAGAATCACAGCCTTGTGGTCCCCGACAGCATGCGCGATCCGTTTGCCTTCCTCGAGGTCGAGGACGACTCCGGTGTAGTCGTCGAAGAGCGAGTGGTCCTCGTAGAACGCGCACGCGTCCTGGGTCAGCGGGTCGAGTAAGCGACCGAGCGACGACCAGGCCTTGCCATGCAACGAGTGGGAGTGCGCGGCGGCGACCACGTCGGGACGGGCCTCGTGCACCTGGGAGTGGATGGCGAAGGCCGCGGCGTTGACCGCGGCGCTGCCTTCGACGACCTGACCGTTCCGGTCGACGCGGATGAGGTCCGAGACCCGGATCTGCTTGAAGCTCATGCCGAACGGGTTGACCCAGAACTGGTCGAGATGCTCAGGGTCTCGAGCCGTGATGTGACCCGCCACGCCCTCGTCGAATCCGAACTTCCCGAACAGGCGGAAGCCGGCCGCGAGACGCTGCTTGCGGTGCAGGCGCTCTTCTTCGACGGTCGCGAACTTCGGGAGATAGTCGGAGAACTGCCCGACGGGCATTTCGGTCTCGATGGTGGCCATGCGTGGTC
>DAIPLE010000230.1:0-3617 GCA_036769425.1 Actinomycetota bacterium | reverse complement strand
TGACCCCGGAGTTCGCGACCCGGGTGTGGCGAGCCCTGGGCTTCGCGCTCCCGGCCGACGACGCGGTGGCCTGCACCGAAACTGACGTGGCCACCCTCGCCTTCTACGGCCTGGTGGCCAGCCAGGTCGGCGACACCGCGGCGGTGTCGCTGGCGCGAGCAACCGGCGCCTCGCTCTCGCGGGTCGCGGACGCCGACGTCGCCATGGTGCGGTCGGGCGTCGAGGCTCCGCTGCGCGACGCCGGCGGCACCGACGTCGACGTGGCCCGCGGCTTCGTCGACCTGGCGTCAGTCGTGGTGCCATCGATCTACCCGATGTTCGAGGCTGTCCACCGCCGGCACCTCGTCGAGGCCGCCCGTCGCTACTCGCTGTGGGGTACGAGGGCCACGGAGGCGAGCACCACCGGCGCGGTCGTCGGCTTCGCCGACCTCGTCGGGTACAGCGCACTCAACCAGCAGCTCTCCGTCGGCGAGCTCGACGACCTGATCAGCACCTTCGAACAGCGCGTGCTCGACGCGGTCGCCCGGCCCGGGGCCCGTCTGGTCAAGGTCATCGGAGACGAGGCGATGTTCGCCACCGCCCGCGCCACCGACGCCGTCGCGGTGGCCCACGAGCTCCTCGACGGGTCCGATGTCCTTCCGCTGCGCATCGGGATTGCCAGCGGAACGGTCCTGGCCCGAGAAGGCGACCTGTTCGGCTCGGTCGTGAACCTCGCGGCCCGGCTCGAGACGCTCGCGCAGCCCGGGCAGGCGCTCACCGACGCCGCCACCGCCGGTCACCTGGGCCCGGACCAGACGCAGCGGCTCGGCCACCGTTCGGTCGCCGGTTTCGACGATCCCGTCGAGGTCTACGCCCTCACGCGTTGAGCCGAACCGTCGCGATGGCCCACGCTGAAAGCCGCACGTGGTGCTCGAACGACGCCTCGGGACGCCCGACAAGGTCGACGACCCAGCCCCGGGCTGGCGCGCCGAACGCCTCGAACGTCGCGGTCGTCGGGTCCGGGGACGCGTTGAACACCCGGACGACGAGCCCGCCGGGGTCGCGGATCACCGCACTGACCTGCGCGCCTTCGACCCTCAGCGCCTGACCGGTCGCGGGTTCGGTCGCGTCGGTCGACGCGGCCACCCGAGCCCGTTCCAGCGGCACGAGCACCGAATCGGCGACGGCGTAGAGGTCCGCGGCCCGCCAATCGCCGCGGTGCGGGACGACGACGTACTCGACGACCTGACGCCCGGCCAGCTGCGGCCCCTCCAACGGATCGATCGGGCCCGCGGGATTGGGGCGCAGCGACGGCTCCGCCCGGGACAGGTAGCCGGTGGCGCGCAGCAGGGTCAACGCCAGCTCGCGGCCGTCCTCGACGACTTCGTACTCGAGGAGACCGTCGTGCACGAGCGCCAGCCCCACCGAACCGTCGGAGCAGTCCACGAACCGCCGCGACACGAACGTGGGCAGGCCGGTCTCGTGCGGGCCACCCTCGGCGGTCAGGCCCCGGTGCACCACCGCGAACGCGCACTCGGCGTCGGAGCCGTCCACCGGCGCCGGCAGCGGGAAATGGGCACGCAGCCGATGGTCCCGGGCCCGGTTGTCCACCTCCGACCGGACCCGGAGGAACCGTTCACCGACCCGCAGCTCGAGTCGGGTTCGGACCTCGCAACGGACCGTCTCGTCGCGGCGCCGCTCGCAGCGGCGAACGTCGCCGACCGCGTCGGTCGGCCAGTCGTACTCGGCCACCACCTCGAGAACGGCCCGCACCGGCCCCGCCTCGCGGACGTCGACCCTCACGGCCGACGGACGATCCACGATGCGGTCCTGCGTCGGCGGCGAATAGTTGTACGTGTCGCCGCCGTCACCGCCGTCCACCAGTCGGTTCAACCCCTCGACACGCACCCCGTCGGTCGTCTCGATCGTCAGCGTGGCGTCGCCCCGATCGACCACCACCCGCAGATGCTCGTTCGCGAGCTCGGCGTCGCCGGCCTCCACCGAGGTGCTCGGCCCTGGCCCATCGACGGGCCGGTAGGTGCGCCACCCGAAGCCCGGCACCGGGTCCGCGGCGAACACGATGGACCGGGCCGGTGCCAACACCTGTCGGAACCGGATCGTCGCGCCACGCTCGCCCAGGGCCAACAGCTCCTCGCGCGTCTCCTCGAGATCGATCGGCTCCTCACCGGGCCCCGCGGCCCGCAGCACGTACTCCCACTCGTCGCCGGGCAGCTCGTGCCGTGTCACTTCAGCAATCCGGGCCGCGGCGAACTCGCTGCCCCGCATCAGCTCCAGCACCCAGCGCACCTTCTGGCCCGTCACGACCGCCGCGAACCCGTCGGTCCCGAGCTCGGACACCACCTGGGTCGGACACCGCGTACCGTCCTCGGCGACCACGTGCACCGGCCCGCTCCCCGGGACGACCCCGTCGACCAACCCGCCGCGCTCGCCCGGGGTCGGGTTCACGACGAGCGTCGCTCCGGGAGCCGCGGTGACCTGACGGGCAAGTGCATGCAACGCGTCGCGGACCAGGGTGTCGCCGACCTGGCGCGCCTCCTGATAGCGGACCCGGACCGCGTCGACCACCTCGTCGTGGCTGCAGGCGCACGACGAGTCATGGGCGCTGTTCAGCACGAGGTGACGCCACCCCACCTCGAGCAGTGACGCCGGGTACTCCTCGGCGGGTCGCAGCAACGCCGACAGCGGCTCGGCGCGTCGCTCCAGCGCCCGCTCGGCGGCGGCGCAGAGCCGGTGCACGTCGACCCGGTTCGACGCCACCCCCATCAACACGTTGGCGCGAGCCCCGGAGCGCAGCTCCCCACTCCACGTCGCCAGACCGTCCGTCGGCTGCGTCGGCAAGTACTCGCCGAGCGACGTGACGACGAAGCGGTACTCATCCTGCAAGGCGTTCGCCTCGGCGACGACCCGTCCCAACCACGGCTGGGGCATCTGGTGGTCGGTTCCGTTCATGAGGAGCAGCGCGCCCCCCGGCAGCCGGGCCGAACCCAGCTCGAGCTCGTAGCCGTGCGCTCGGGCGAAGAGCTGCTTAGCGTCGTCGGGGAGGTCACGCCCGTTGGAGTACGAGCCGTACAGGTACTCGGCCCGCACCCGAGACCCGTCCGGTGCCTCCCACCAAAAGGCGGTCTGGGCGATCGCAGCCGGCACCCCCCGCCACACGACCGCGTGGTCAAAGCCGGCGAGGCGCAGCAGCTGGGGCATCTGCGCGACGTGGCCGAACATGTCAGGCAGGTAGCCGACCTGCATCGCCCCGCCGAGCGTTGTGGCGCGCGCCATCCCGAGCTGCAGGTTGCGCACGATCGTCTCCCCCGAGACCATGAACTCGTCCATCAGGATCATCCAGGGGCCGACCTGGACCCGCCCACTCGCGGTGAGGCGAGCGAGCCGTGGTGCCGCCTCGGGTCGCACCGCGAGGTAGTCATCGATCACCGCGGTCTGGCCGTCGAGCAAGAAGCGCGCGTACGACAAGTCGCGCTCGAGCAGCGGCAACAGCGCGTCGAGCAGATGGACCAGCCGGACCCGGAACACCTGGAACGGCGAGTACCACTCACGGTCCCAATGGGTATGGGGAACGATCGCGACCGTGATCGGATCGTGATCGGAAACGGCCACCGACCGGG
>DAIPLE010000229.1:0-3620 GCA_036769425.1 Actinomycetota bacterium | reverse complement strand
GTCACGGCAGTGGGCTCCTCTGGCTCTTTGGTAGGAACCACAGGGTCCACTGCCAACCCCTTCGAAGGGTGGATGTGCAACCTCAACCCGTAAACCGGAAGGACTAGCCCAGCCGCTCGACGATCATCGCCATGCCTTGCCCGCCGCCGACGCACATCGTCTCGAGCCCGTACCGCAGACCCTTGTCCTCGAGGCCGTTCAGCAGCGTCGCCATGATCCGCGCCCCGGTCATCCCGAACGGGTGCCCGAGCGCGATCGCGCCACCGTGCACGTTCAGCTTCTCCCACGGGATCCCGAGGTGCTTCGCCGACGGGATCACCTGCGCCGCGAACGCCTCGTTGATCTCGACCAGGTCGATCTGATCGATCGTCATCCCGGCGCGCGCCAACGCCTGGCGGCTGGCCTCGATCGGGCCGAGCCCCATGATCTCGGGGTCGATCGCGGTCACCCCCGACGCCACGATGCGGGCCCTCGGGGTGATGCCCAACGCCTCGGCGCGGGTGTCGCTCATCACGATCGTCGCCGCGGCCCCGTCGTTCAGTGGACAGGCGTTGCCGGCCGTGACGGTCCCATCCGGACGGAACGCCGGCTTCAACGAGCTGAGCTTCTCGAGCGTGGTATCCGGGCGTGGCCCGTCGTCGGTCGATACCAGCGTCCCGTCCGGCTTCGTCACCGGGCTGATCTCCCGCTCGAAGAACCCGTTCGTCTGGGCTTCCACCGCCCGTTGCTGGGACCGCAACGCGAACTCGTCCATCTCCTCACGGGACACGTGCTCCTGCTCGGCGACGTTCTCGGCCGTCTGGCCCATCGCGAGGTACACGTCGGGGAACCCGTCGTTGGGCTTCCACGGACCGTCGCCGCCCTGGGCCCGGGCCGTGCTGCGCGCCTCGGCGTCGGTGAACAGCGGGTTATGAGTGCCGCGCAGCCCGTCCGACATCCCCGTGAGGAACCGGCTGACCGTCTCGACGCCACCGGCGACGAACACGTCCCCCTCACCCGCCTTGATGGCGTGCGCGGCCATCCGGATCGTCTGCAGCGACGAGGAGCAGTACCGGTTCACGGTCGCCCCCGGAGCCTGAGACAGCCCGGCGAGGATGGCGACGACCCGGGCCACGTTGTACCCCGACTCGCCCGCCGGCTGGCCGCAGCCCCAGACGATGTCCTCGACCTCGGCGGGGTCGAGCCCCGGGACCTGGTCGAGGACGGCCCGTATGACCCCCGCCGACAGGTCATCGGGGCGACAGTCGACGAGGGACCCCTTGTTGGCTCGTCCGATCGGGGTCCGGGACGCGGCGACGATCACGGCTTCGGGCATGGCGAGGTCTCCTCAGCGCCTGGGATGCTTCCCGCCTGTCTACATCCGGCTCCCGTCCGGGAGCGAACGACAGGCAGGCCACCGGCACGGATCGGGGCCTGGACGCGAGGAGTAGAGGGGAACCACTCGTGGTCGACGAGTCCGGGTACCAGCCGATCGAGAACTACGGGGTCATCGGCGACCTCCACACCGTCGCGCTGGTCGGCGTGAACGGGTCCATCGACTTCTGCTCGTTCCCCAAATTCGACTCGCCGACGATCTTCGCTGCCCTCCTCGACAAGGACCGCGGCGGTCGGTTCTCCATCCACCCGACGCTCGACGACGTCTCGTACAAGCAGCTCTACCTGCCCGACACCAACGTGCTCATCAGCCGGTTCCTGTCCGACGACGGACTCTCCGAGGTGTCGGACTTCATGCCGATCGGGATCTTCCCGCACGACCATCCCCGGGTCCTCGTCCGGCGGGTCAAGTGCGTCCGGGGCGTGGTCCGCTTCGACCTGGTCTTCGATCCCCGCTTCGACTACGCCCGAGCCGAGCATCGGGTCGAGACCCGCGACGGCGAGGTGATCTTCGCCTCCACCGGACCCGACGGCACCGCGGTGCGGCTCCGCACGCCGGTGCCCGTCACCGTCGGGGGCGACGGTGTCGCCCGCGCCACCTTCGAGCTCCGAGCGGGGGAGAAGGCCGCCTTCGTCATGGAGGAGGTCGCTGACCATCTGAGCAGCCCGTCCGCGGCGCCGCACTATGTCTCCGACGCCTTCAAGGACACCGTCAACTTCTGGCGCACCTGGATCGGCCGTTCCCAGTACGCGGGCCGCTGGCGCGAGAGCGTCAACCGCTCCGCGCTGGTCCTCAAGCTGCTCGTCTCCCAGACCCACGGGTCCCTCGTCGCGGCGCCGACGTTCGGGCTCCCCGAGGAGATCGGCGGCGAACGCAACTGGGACTACCGCTACACCTGGATCCGCGACGCGTCGTTCACGCTGTTCGCGTTGATCCGGCTCGGCTACACCGAGGAGGCGGGGGCGTTCATGCGCTGGATCCACGACCGCTGCATGGACCTGAACCCCGACGGGTCGCTGCAGATCATGTACGGACACGACGGCCGCAAGACCCTCACCGAGCAGATGCTCCCGCACCTCGCGGGCTACCGCGGGTCGTCGCCGGTGCGGATCGGCAACGGCGCCTACGACCAGCTCCAACTCGACATCTACGGCGAGCTGATGGACGCCGTCTACCTCTACAACAAGCACGGAGAGCCCATCCCGTATGAGCTGTGGACGAACTTGGTCCGCCTCGTCGACTGGGTCTGTGACCACTGGCAGCTCCCCGACGAAGGCGTCTGGGAGGTCCGGGGCGGACGCCAGGAGTTCCTCTACTCGCGGCTCATGTGCTGGGTCGCCCTCGACCGGGGCATCCGTCTCGCCGACCGGCGGTCGTTCCCGTACCCGTTCCAAAAATGGCGCAGCACCCGCGACGCGATCTACCACGAGATGATGACGAACTTCTGGGACGAACGGCGCCGGACCTTCGTCCAGTACCCGGGCGTCGACACCGTCGACGCCTCGACGCTGCTCATGCCGCTGGTGAAGTTCGTCAGCCCCACCGACCCTCGTTTCCTCGACACGCTCAAGGCCATCGACGCCGACCTTGTCGACGACTCCCTCGTGTACCGGTACAAGATCGGCGAAGCCGCCCAGGACGGGCTCATGGGCGACGAGGGGACGTTCAACATGTGCTCGTTCTGGTTCGCCGAGGCCGTCGCCCGATCCGGCGACGTCCAACGGGGCCGGTTCTTCTTCGAGAAGATGCTCGGCTACGCCAACCACCTCGGGCTCTACGGCGAAGAGCTCGGACCCCGCGGCGAGCACCTCGGCAACTTCCCCCAGGCCTTCACCCATCTCGGCCTCATCAGCGCCGCCTACTCAATCGTCCGCAAGCTCTCCCACGCCGGCTGGGTGGGCTGAACGCACGCCCCCGGCGCAGAGGCCTACGATGCGCCCGGTCAAGGGGGGACATCATGGGGACACCACGTCGGTCACTTATCGGCGCGCTGGGCGTGGCGCTCATCGCCGGGTCGCTGAGCGGGATCGCGGGGTCCGCGGGAGCGGCCACGGGCCCGAAGCACGGCGGCTCGATCACCTACTCCGTCGAAGCCGAGACCCCGGGCTACTGCCTCCCGGGGGCGTCGCAGCTGGCCCCGGCGGGCATCGAGGTCGCCTCGGCGATCTACGACACCCTCACGACCATCAACACCAAAAATCAGTACGTCCCGTACCTCGCGCAGGCGGTGACGCCGAACGCCACC
>DAIPLE010000058.1:1933-11419 GCA_036769425.1 Actinomycetota bacterium | reverse complement strand
CGAACGTCGCCGGCGTTGACGCGCGCCTCCACACCGAATCGCCCCCTCGATCCGGCCGCTCCCGGCGCCTCTCACCCGGTGTCGCCGTGGTCCTCGCCGCGACCGCGGCCGCGATCATCCTCGCCGCCTGCGGCAACGGGGGGAGCTCGAACATCAACCTCAACTCCGGCGGCCAGCACCCGGCCACGAACCCGACTGCCACCCGGATCCACACCATCCCAGGCATGCCCGCGGTCGTGAACCCGACCAACCTGTACAGCCAGACCCGCGCCGGCCAATTCAGCCCCGCCACCAAGGGCGCCCTCAACCGCGTCTACGTCCCCAACCTGATGTCGAACGACGTCTACGTCATCGACCCCAAGACCTTCCAGGTCGTCGACCGGTTCCCCGTCGGCGTCGACCCGCAACACGTCGTCCCCTCCTATGACCTCAAGACCCTCTGGGTCGCCAACGAAGCGGTCAACCGAACCGACGGCACCGTCATCCCCGTCAACCCCAAGACCGGCAAACCCGGCGCGCCGATCGCGGTCGACAACCCGTACAACCTGTACTTCACCGCCGACGGCAAATCGGTGATCGTCGTCGCCGAGCAACGCAAACGACTCGACTTCCGCGACCCGCACACGTTCGCGTTGCAACAGTCGGTACCGCTCGACAACTGCGCCGGCAACAACCACGCCGACTTCTCCATCGACGGCACGTACCTCATCATCTCCTGCGAGTTCCAACGTGGCCTGGCCAAGGTCGACGTCGTCCACCACCAAGTGCTCGGCTACCTGCAGCTCGCACCCGACGCCGTCCCCCAAGACGTCCGGGTCGGCCCCGACGGCAAGACGTTCTACGTCGCCGACCTCAACCGCGGCGGACTCTGGACCGTCGATGGCTCCAGCTTCACCGAGACCGGCTTCATCCCGACCGCCGTCGGCGCCCACGGCCTCGTCATCAGCCGCGACACCAAAAAGATGTACGTCGCCAACCGCGGCAACATCACCCAAAGCGTCGGACCCGGCCACGGCCCCGGCAGCGTCAGCGTCCTCGACTTCGCCACGAACCGGATCGTCGCCACCTGGTCGATCCCCGGCGGCGGCAGCCCCGACATGGGCGGCATCACCGCCGACGGCACCCAACTCTGGGTCAGCGGCCGCTTCGACAACGTCGTCTACGTCTTCAACACCAAGACCGGGGCCGTACGCAGCATCCCCGTCGGTCGCGAACCCCACGGCGTGGCCGTCTGGCCCCAACCCGGCCGCTACTCCCTCGGCCACGTCGGCGTGATGCGCTGAGCCACCCCGGTCGCTTCACCCGACCGGTCCCAACGACCGAGCCATAGACTCCGCCGCGATGCCCGACGACACCGAACCGTCGAACACCGACCCGCCCACCACCGCGCTCCCACAACTCGTCATCGAGCTGCGCGACCTCATCGTCGCCTACGTCCGCCAAGAGACCGTCACGCCACTCAAGAGCCTCGGGCGGTACATCCTCTTCGGCCTCGCCGGCGCCCTCCTCCTCGGTCTCGGTGTCGTGCTCCTCGGCGTCGGCGTCCTCCGTCTCCTCCAAACCGAGACCGGCAGCACCTTCCGCGGCGACTGGTCGTGGGCCCCCTACGGGATCGTCTTCGCCGTCCTCCTCATCGGCGGCGCCATCACCTGGAAGGCGCGCGGCGTCCGCCGCGCCCGAGCCTGAGGAGCCTCCGATGCCCAAAGTCGACCCCGGCCGACCGATCACCCGCGACGACATCGAAGCCAAGCTTCGCCAGATCCAACACGGCACCGAAGCCGGCGCCGACGCGGCCCGCGGCGCCGGCCTCGCCGGCGGGATCGTCGGCGTCCTCGTCCTCCTCATGGTCGCCTACCTCCTCGGCCGCCGCCGCGGCCGCAAACGCCGCACCGTCGTCGAGATCCGCCGGATCTGACATGACCCGCCTCATCCGTCGTCTCGCCCGCACTGGCCTGCGCCGCGGCTTCCTCGAAGGGTCCAGCACCTGGCTCGTCGTCGGTGTCGCCGCCACCGCGCTCCGCGCCGCGCAACGCATCCTCACCGAACCGCCGGTCAGCGCAACCTTCGACCTCAAGCCGGGCGAGGCGGTCGAGATCCGCGCCGTGCCGCCACCGGCACGCTGACCAACCGGCGGGAACCCGCCGGTACCTTGGACGCTCGATGAGAGTCCTGCTCCGCAACCCGCGCCGCGAGCTCGACGTCGACGGACCGATCACCGTCGCCGCGCTCCTGCAACGTCTCGACCTCAACCCCGAATCGGTGCTCGTCATCGCCGGTGACGAGCTCGTCGCGCGCGACGCCCGCCTCGATGACACCACCACCGTCGAGATCCGTCCCGTCATCTCCGGTGGCGAGGGGCCCCGCCCATGAAGTGCCGGGTGTGTCGCGGTCCCGCCGTCATCGACGTCCGCCGCCACAACGCCGCGTTCTGCCCCGACCACTTCGTCACCCACTGCCGCGAGCAGGTCCGGCGAGCCATCACCGACCACCACATGATCGATCCGGAGCACCGCATCGTCGTCGCCGTCTCCGGCGGCAAGGACTCCCTCGCCCTCTGGGACCTCCTGGTCGGTCTCGACTACCAGCCCGACGGCGTCTACCTCGGCCTCGGAATCGGCGAGTACTCCAACGACTCCCTCGACCACGCCCGCGCCTACGCCAGCGACCGGGGCGTCACCCTCCACGAGGTCGACCTCGCCGCCGAACAAGGATTCACCATCCCCGCCGCCGCCGCCGCGACCCACCGCGCGCCCTGCGGCGCCTGCGGCCTCTCCAAACGCCACCTCCTCAACCGCTTCGCGCTCGAGCACCACTACGACACCGTCGCCACCGGCCACAACCTCGACGACGAAGCCGCGGTGCTCCTCGGCAACGTGCTCCGCTGGGAGACCGAGTACCTGGCCCGCCAACACCCGGTGCTCCCCGCCACCACCGGCTTCGCGCGTCGCATCAAACCCCTCGTCCGGCTCGGGGAACGCGAAACCGCCGCGTACTGCGTCATCCGCGGCATCGACTACCAAGTCGACGAATGCCCCATGGCCGCGGGGAACCGCCACCTCCACTACAAGGATGTGCTCAACCGCCTCGAGCAACGCTCACCCGGATCCAAAGCCGCGTTCTTTCACGGCTTCCTCGACCACGCCCACGACCGCTTCGCCGATCACCCCGACGGCGACGACACCGGAGCGCACCTCGGCCGCTGCACCGAGTGCGGCGCCCCGACCACCACCGACGTCTGCGCCTTCTGCCGCCTCCGACACCGCGCCACCAGTCGACCATGACCAGCGCCTTCGCCGCCGGCGACCGGGTCCTGCTCGTCGACACCAAACGGCGCCGCCACCTCATCACCCTCCAGCCCGGCGGCGAGTTTCACTCCCACACCGGTGTGCTCCGCCACGACGACCTCATCGGTCACGACGAGGGCGCGACCGTCCGCACCACCCTCGGCGCCCGCCTCATCGCGGTGCGCCCCACCCTCGCCGAGTACGTCCTCGAGATGCCCCGCGGAGCGCAAGTCATCTACCCGAAGGATCTCGGCCCCATCCTGATGCTGGCCGACATCTACCCCGGCGCCCGCATCCTCGAATCCGGGATCGGTTCCGGCGCGCTCACCATGACCCTCCTGCGCGCCGTCGGACCGTCCGGTCACGTCACCGGCTACGAGCTGCGCAACGACTTCGCCGACCAGGCTCGCCGCAACGTCGAAGGACTCCTCGGGTCCGACATCCCCCTCGACGTCGAGGTCCGAGACACCTACGACGGCATCGACGGCGACCGCCTCGACCGCATCGTTTTGGACCTCCCCGAGCCGTGGCGCGTCGTGAAGCACGCGGTCGCCACCCTCCGGCTGGGTGGGATCCTCCTCGCCTACCTGCCGACCATCGGCCAGGTCGCCCGCCTCCGAGAGGAGCTCGCCGACTCGCCGTTCGGGATGGCCCAATCCCTCGAGGTCCTCCAACGCGCTTGGCACGTCGACGGGCAGTCTGTGCGCCCCGACCATCGCATGGTCGCGCACACCGGGTTCTTGACCCACGCCCGGCTGCTCGGACCCACCGGGTGAACCTCCTCGACATCATTCTCATCGTCGCGATCGCGATCGCGGGCTACACCGGCTACCGCTTCGGTCTCGCGGCGCGCGCCCTGTCGTGGGCCGGTCTCGCCGTGGGCCTCATCGTCGGGGTCGAGTTCGTCGACGACATCGCCCGCGCGTTGCAGGGCTCGACGCCCCGCACCCGGCTTCTGGCGTCGCTGGCGTTCCTGCTCCTCGTGGCCCTCATCGGCCAGAGCCTCGGCATCGCGCTCGGCAGCCTGGTGCGCCGACACCTTCCCGCCGCCGGAGGCATCCGCGTCGCCGACCGCGTCGCGGGTGGCATCACCGGCGTGCTCGGAGTCCTCGTCGTCGTCTGGCTCCTGATCCCCGGGCTCGCCAACGCGCCCGGCTGGACCGCCCGGGCCGTGCGCGGCTCGGCGATCGTCCGCCAGATCGACCGCGTTGCGCCGAAGCCGCCCTCGTCGCTCTCCACCTTGGGGCGACTCGTCGGCGACGCCCCGTTCCCAGAGGTGTTCCGCCAGCTCACCTCGTCCGACGTCGGGTCGCCGCCATCGCAAGGACTCCCAGCCGCGCTCAGCAACCGGATCTCCCTCGCGGTCGTGAAGGTCGAAGGCCAGGCCTGCGACACGATCCAGCAGGGGAGCGGGTTCGTCGCCGCCAACGGGCTCGTCGTCACCAACGCGCACGTCGTCGCCGGCGAACGACTCACCACCGTCACCACCCCGAGCCAAGGACGCCTCGACGCCCTCGTCGTCGCGTTCGACCCCGCCCGCGACCTCGCGGTCCTCCGGGTCCGAGGACTCGCGGTCGCCCCGCTCCCGATCGTCGACGCCCAGATCGACGAGACCGGCGGCGTTTTCGGCTATCCCGGCGGCGGCCCCGAACAGCAAGCCTCGGCTCGCGTCGCGCAACGCATCGTCGCCCAGGGAACCGACATCTACCGGTCCGCTCCAACCCATCGGGACGTGCTCGTCCTCGCCGCCAAACTCTTCCCCGGCAACTCCGGCGGCCCCTTCGTCGACGCCAAGGGCAACGTCGCCGGCGTCGCCTTCGCCGTCGACCCCGGCGCGGCGTCGACCGCGTACGCCCTCGCCACCGACGAGGTCAACGCCGTGCTCCACCCGGTCGAAGCCACCGGCGGGGGACAGCTCGTCGACACCGGCAACTGCATCAACGGGTAACGCGAAAACGACCCGGGCGTAGGCCCGGGCCGCGGAGTGCGGGTGCGCCAACCGGCGCGGTCACTCCACTTCGATGAAGATGCACTCGCCGGGGCACTCCTCGGCAGCCTCGATGACCGCCTCTTCCTGGCCTCCCGGCACCGCGGCGAGACCCTCGGCGCCACCAGGCTCACTGAAGACCTTGGGACCTTCCTTGACGTACGCGAGACCATCGTCGAGCAACGTGAACACGTCGGGCGCGATCTCCTCGCAGAGACCGTCCCCGGTGCAGAGGTCCTGATCGATCCAGACCTTCATCTCGTCAACTCCTCGATCTGCTCGCTCGACCGCCAGGGTGCGGTCCGCTGAGTCCAAACGTACCGGAATGGCCTCTATTTCTCAAGCCGAGGCAAGGAAAATTTGGTGGCCCCACCATGCCCCAGTGCGCTGAAATCATCCGTGTAGTGTCCGCGCGAAGCCCGGTTTTGCTGAGCACCGGGAGGAGGTGGCACGTGGCCCCGGAGCACGAGCGGCGCCTCGCTGAATACGAGCGCCAAGTCGGAGAGCTCCAGTCACAGCTCAAGGCGCTGGAGGAAGAGGTCGTCGTCCTCCGACGCCGGCTCCAGGACGCCCCCAAACGGGTCCGGACCCTCGAAGAGCGCCTCCTCGAGACCAAAGGCCAGCTGGCCCAGGCCGTCTCCCAGAACGAACGGCTGTCCGCCACCCTCCGCGAAGCCCGCGAGCACATCGCCGCGCTACGCGAAGAGGTCGAGAAGCTCACCATGCCCCCGTCGGCGTACGGCACCTTCCTCGGCGCCAACGACGACGCCACCGTCGACATCTTCACCGCCGGCCGCAAAATGCGCGTCTCGGTCCACCCCGAGGTCGACGTCGAATCCCTCGAACGGGGCCAAGAGGTCGCACTCAACGAATCCCTCAACGTGGTGTTGGCCCGCGGCTTGGAAGTCGCCGGCGAGGTCGTCGTCCTCAAGGAAGTCCTCGAAGACGAACGCCGCGTCCTCGTCGTCGGCCGAGCCGACGAAGAGCGGGTCTGTGAGCTCGCCGGCTTCCTCGTCGGCCAGAAGCTCCGGGCCGGTGACCACCTCCTCTTCGAAACCCGCTCCGGGCTCGTCGTCGAGCGCCTACCCCGCCCCGAAGTCGAAGAGCTCGTCCTCGAAGAGGTCCCTGACGTCAGCTACCAAGACGTGGGCGGCCTCGACGACCAGATCGAACAGATCCGCGACGCCGTTGAGCTCCCGTACCTCTACGCCGCCCTGTTCTTCGAGCACCAGCTGCAGCCCCCGAAGGGGATCTTGCTCTACGGGCCACCGGGCTGCGGCAAGACCCTCATCGCCAAAGCCGTCGCCAACTCCCTCGCGAAACGCGTCGCCGAGAGGACCGGGAACTCCGGGACCCGCTCCTACTTCCTCAACATCAAGGGCCCCGAGCTGCTCAACAAGTACGTCGGCGAAACCGAGCGCCAGATCCGCCTGATCTTCCAACGCGCCCGCGAGAAATCCGAAGAAGGCGTTCCCGTCATCGTGTTCTTCGACGAGATGGACTCGCTGTTCCGGACCAGGGGGACCGGGATCTCGTCCGACATCGAGAGCACCATCGTCCCCCAGCTCCTGGCGGAGATCGACGGCGTCGAGAGCCTCAAGAACGTCATCGTCATCGGCGCGTCCAACCGTGAGGACCTGATCGACCCCGCCATCCTCCGTCCCGGCCGACTCGACGTGAAAATCAAGATCGAACGGCCCAACGAGGCCAGCGCCACCCAGATCTTCTCCCGTTACCTCACCGCGGCCCTGCCGATCGCCGAGAGCGAAGCGCAGGCCCACGGCACCGCCGCCCAAGCGGTACCCGAGATGATCGACGCCGCGGTCGAGCACATGTACGCCGACGACGACGAAAACCGCTTCCTCGAGGTCACCTACCAGAACGGCGACAAGGAGATCCTCTTCTTCAAGGACTTCGCGTCCGGCGCCATGATCGAGAACATCGTCCGCCGCGCCAAGAAGCTCTCCATCAAACGCCAGATCGACGGCGGCGCGAAAGGCATCTGCACCGACGACCTCATCGCGTCGATCAAGCAGGAGTTCCGCGAGCACGAAGACCTCCCCAACACCACCAACCCCGACGACTGGGCCAAGATCTCGGGCAAGAAGGGCGAACGCATCGTCTACGTGCGCACCCTCCTGGCCCAAGGTGACGAGTCGACCGGAGGGCGCCAGATCGAACGCGTCACCACCGGCCAGTACCTCTGACCCCACGCGGCGCCAGGACCGGGAAGGGCCCCCGGTAGGCTTTCTCTGTGGCCGTCCCGAAGGTGTGCGGGACCGAGACCGAGTACGGGGTGGTGCTGCGAGGCGCTCCCGACCCCAACCCCGTCCTGGCGTCGTCGGTGCTCATCAACAGCTACGTCGAGCAGCGCAAGGTCGGCTGGGACTTCGACGACGAGTCACCGGGACGAGACGCGCGCGGCTACGCGCGCGAAGGCACCCAGGCCCCTGAGATCGAGACCCACCTGGTCAACACCGTCCTCACCAACGGGGCGCGCTACTACGTCGACCACGCCCACCCCGAGTACTCCACGCCCGAGTGCGCCGACGCGCTCGAGTTGGTCCTTGCCGACAAGGCCGGCGAGCGGGTCTTGGCCCGATCGATGCAGGCCTCGGCGCGGGTCCTCGAGCCGGGCCAGTCGATCGTCGTCTACAAGAACAACTCCGACGGCAAGGGCAACTCCTACGGCTGCCACGAGAACTACCTGGTCGACCGGGCGGTCCCCTTCGCCAACCTGGTCCGCCACTTGCTTCCGTGGTTCGTGACCCGCCAGGTCTTCACCGGCGCCGGCAAGGTGGGCTCGGAGAACGGCGCCGCACCCGTCGACTTCCAGATCAGCCAACGGGCCGACTTCTTCGAAGAAGAAGTCGGCCTCGAGACCACCCTGAAGCGCCCGATCGTCAACACCCGCGACGAGCCCCACGCCGACCCGCAGCTCTACCGGCGACTCCATGTCATCGCCGGCGACGCCAACCTCTGCGAGGTCGCCACCTTCCTCAAGGTCGGCACCACCGCGGTCGTCCTCGCCATGATCGAAGACGACTTCATCGACGCCGCCAGCGGCTCCGGCGCCCGCAAGGAATGGTCTCTCGCTGGGCCGGTCCCCGCCATGCGCACCGTCTCCCACGACCCGAGCTGTCGCGCCACCATCGAGCTCGCCGACGGCTCCCGCATGACCGCCGTCGAGCTCCAATGGGAGCTCCTCCGCCTGGCGCAGAAGTACGCCGACGAAACCGGCCTCGCCGCCTGCGGCGAAGCGGTCGGCGATCAGGTCCTCACCCGCTGGGAATCGGTGCTCACCGCGCTCGAGCGCGACCCGCGCTCCCTCGACGGGCAGCTCGACTGGGTCACCAAGCTCGGGCTCCTCGACGCGTACGCCGAACGCGACGGGCTCTCGTGGGATGACCCGAAGCTCTCGCTCCTCGACCTCCAGTACCACGATGTGCGCCCCGACCGGTCTCTCTACGAACGGCTCGTACGCGCCGGGAAGGTGGAGCGGCTCGTCGACGAGGCCGACGTCCGCGAAGCCATCACCGAGCCGCCCGGATCGACCCGGGCCTACTTCCGGGGGACCTGCCTCGCCCGCTGGCCCGACGCCGTCGTCGCCGCGAACTGGGACAGCCTCATCCTCGACATCGGCGGCGACCCGCTCAAGCGGATCCCCATGATGGAGCCACTGCGGGGAACAAGGGCCCACGTCGGTCCGTTGTTCGACAGCGTTCACACGCCCGCGGAGCTCGTCGCTCGGCTGACGTCCTAACCTGGCGCCCGGAGGCAACACCATGGCCGAACAGCAGCGCCGGCAACGCCCAGCACCCAAAGAACGCGTCGAAGAGACCGAAGAGCTCCCCGCGTCCACCGAACGCGGCGAGAAGCTCAAAGGCGAACTCGACGACCTTCTGGACGAAATCGACGAGGTGCTCGAGGAGAACGCCGAGGACTTCGTTAAATCGTATGTCCAAAAAGGTGGGGAATAGACCTTTTGTCGGTTTCCCCGGCGGAAGTGTCGCACGGCGGGTATATCCATGACGGGTGAAGCGCTGCAAGAAGTGCGGTGACGTCAAGCCGCTCGGCGAGTTCTACCGAGCGACCGGCACCCGTGACGGGCTACGCGGGGTGCAAGGCGTGCGATAGCGCTCGCAATCAGGTCTGGTATTGGAAGAACCAGAAGCGTGGCGTCGCTCACGCCAAGCGGTGGCAACAAGCCAACGC
>DAIPLE010000058.1:0-1833 GCA_036769425.1 Actinomycetota bacterium | reverse complement strand
GGAAGAACCAGAAGCGTGGCGTCGCTCACGCCAAGCGGTGGCAACAAGCCAACGCGGAGCGCGTTCGCGACTACCGGCGCCAGTATCGGGCTGACCATGCGCAGCAGTTCCGCGAGGGCCACCTCCGTCGGGTCTTCGACCTCACCGGCGTTCAGTACCAAGCCTTCCTCGACGCGCAGGGTGGTGGGTGTGCCCTGTGCGGACGCGCGCCGCGTGCCGGCCGCTCATTGCACGTGGACCACAACCACAAGACCGGGGTGATACGCGGTCTCTAGTGCTTCCGTTGCAACGTAGGGATCGGACATTTCGAGAAGACACGCTTCGGATGGCCGACGCCATCGTCTACCTTGCCCGTGGACGCCCCGCCCTCGAGCCCGACCGTTACGAACGCGAGTTGTTTGTCGAGCTCATCTGCGAGCTGGTCGGCGCGAGGACCGACGACGCCGAACGGCCGCCGATCGTCGACCTGGGCGGCTCCGCGCACACCGGAGCCGAACAGACGCCCGAGTAGGCTCGCTTCCCGATGGCTAGCGAGTCGCGGTTGCCGTTCTTCTCCGGTGAAGCCGATCCGGGACCGTCGTTTGTCGACGTGTTACGCCGCCTCCAGCCAATGAGCGGTGGTGGGTTGGCGTCGGGCTCGGCGGCCAGCCTTGAGGCTCCCCACGGCACGACCGTCCTCGCGATTCGGTACGCCGACGGGGTCGTCATGGCCGGTGACCGACGAGCAATCGCAGGGTTCACGATCGCCAGCCGCCGGATCGAGAAGGTGTTCCCGGCCGACGACAGCTCAGGGGTGGCCATCGCAGGTGCCGCCGGCCCAGCCGTTGATCTGGTGCGGTTGTTCCAGACGCAGCTGGAGCACTACGAGAAGATCGAAGGGGAGATTCTCTCCCTCGAGGGAAAGGCGAACCAGCTCAGCCAGTTGGTGCGCGCGAACCTGCCCGCGGCGATGCAGGGATTTGTGGTCGTCCCGTTGTTCGCGGGGTTCGACGACCGCCGAGGTCTCGGGCGGGTCTTCAGCTTCGATGTGACCGGTGGCAAGTACGAAGAGACCGACTTCCAGGCGCAGGGTTCGGGTGGTGTGCACGCGCGCAACTGGATCAAGTCGCAGTGGCGCGCGGATCTGACCCGTGACGAAGCCGTCGACCTCGCGCTGCGCGCGTTGTTCGCCGCCGCGGACGAGGACGCGGCGACGGGCGGACCGGACCTGGTCCGCCGCATCTTCCCGACCGTCGCGGTCATCGACGCGTCAGGGTTCACCGCGGTCGACGATGTCGAGGTCGCGCGTCGGGCTGACACGCTGATCGGCGGACGAGAGGAAGGCGCCGGACTATGACGATGCCTTTCTACGTGCCGCCTGAGCAGATGATGAAGGACCGCGCCGACTATGCCCGGAAGGGAATCGCCCGCGGTCGCAGCTTGATCGCCATGAGCGCCGTCGAAGGCGTCGTGCTCGTCGCGGAGAATCCGTCCCGCACCTTGTACAAGATCAGTGAGATCTACGACCGCATCGCCTTCGCTGGTGTCGGGAAGTACAACGAGTTCGAGATGCTCCGCATCGCCGGCGTGCGTCAGGCCGACGTCAAGGGCTATTCGTTCGCCCGTGAAGACGTCAACGCCCGGTCGTTGGCGAACGCGTACGCCCAGACGCTCGGCCAGGTATTCACGCACGAGCTCAAGCCCTACGAGGTCGAGATCCTCGTCGCCCAGGTGGGCGCGACCCCCGCCGACGACGAGCTGTTCCAGATCCTCTACGACGGCGTGGTGAATGACAAAGAGGGCTACACCGTCCTCGGGGGGCAGGCCGAGACGGTGACGACCGCGCTCGAGGAG
>DAIPLE010000228.1:0-3678 GCA_036769425.1 Actinomycetota bacterium | reverse complement strand
TGAACGAGGGCACCGCGGGAGTGTGCGACGGCTTGGGTATCCCACCTGCGGTCGCCGGGCAGATCGGCTGCGTCTAACCCGGACCGCCACGTAGGAGTCGATCCCCCCCTCTGGCCCCTGGGGGCATCGTGCGTCTTGGTGCAGACTCTCGACATGGTGACGTCGACGAAGGTTCAACGGGTGGGGATGCTTGCCCCGATGCAGCACGAGCTGGCGCCCATCGTCCGCCGCTTGCAGCTCGAAGGGGACGGCTCGGTCTACCGCGGCCGGTCGGGTGACCGGGAGGTCGTGGCCATGCTCACGACGATGGGGATGGCCGCCGGCGCCGACGCGGCGCGACGCATGCTGGAGCTCGAGGTCGACTGGGTCATGGTGGTCGGGATCGCTGGCGGCGTCGACACGGAGGTCGTCGCCATCGGCGACGTGATCGCGCCCGACGTGGTGGTCCACCGGGCCACGGGCGAATCCTTCGGCCCTTCGGCCGGTGGCGGGGGCGGACCGCGTGGCGTCCTGAGCTGCGGTGACGAGCTCATCACGGACCCCCCGACGCTCGCCGAGATGGCCGTCGATGGCGTCATCGCGGTCGACATGGAGACCGCCGCCGTCGCGGCTGTCTGCGCGGCGGCCGGGTGCCCGTGGTCGGTGTACCGCAGCATCAGCGACTTCGCCGGTGGAGGTCTCGTCGACGACGCCCTGTTCGCGTTGACCCGACCCGACGGAACCGCGGACGCCGAAGCGCTCGAGCGGTACCTCGACGAGAGGCCGGATCGCATCACGGTCCTCACGCAACTCGCCCAGGACATGACGGTGGCCACCGAAGCGGCAGCGGAAGCCGCCATTCGAGCCTGCGCGGAGCTCTAGACGACGTGCGGTCCTCGCAGTCCAGGCCGCTCACCGCGAGGCTGCGGACCGTCGAGGAGTTTTCGATCGTCGTCGCTTCCGCGGCCACGCTGCCGTGACCGCGTTCGTCACGGCGGGCGCGGGATTTCTGCTCGCCGTGTTGTGGTTCGACCTGATGTTCGACATTCAGGTGCGTGGCCACCGTTCGAGCGACGTCCCGTCGCACGTGCTGAACTCGATCGCCGCCTATTACCGGCGGGTGACGACCTCCGCACGGCCGATGAACCGGCTCGTCGGGCTGGTGATGATCGCGACGATCGTCTCCATCGTGTTCCAGCTGGCCCGAGATGACGCCCCGACCTGGCTGAGTGTTGCCTCGCTGCTGCTGATCGGCGGCCCGGTCGGGCTAGCCGCGGCGCACACCGTCCCGGCCGCGGTGCGACTCGGAGCCGCGACCGATGCGCCGCCTCAGCAGGGCCGGTTGGTCCGATCCATCTGGCGTGACCATCTCGTGTGTCTCAGCGGCATCGCGTCGCTGCTCGTCCTCCAGCTCGTCTACGGGCGGTAGCCCGGCGACCGGCTCGGACAACGTGGTGACCTCGGTTCGCCTGTAGGTTGCGGACCCCAATCGACAGGGCCCAGGCCCCGGAGGGACACCATGGTCGAAGCGACGCCGGCCGCCCGGCCCTCCCATCTCGGCCTCTGCGTGTCCGACCTCGACGCGTCGCTGCGCTTCTACTGTGACGGCCTCGGGTTCACCCCCGCCGGGACGTTCGAGCTGAGCAGCTCCGAGCTCGAGGGCCTGGACGGGAGCCTCGAAGTCGATGGGCCGGCCACGTTGACCTCGCAGTTCATCACCCTCGCCGACCTCAAGATCGAGCTCCTCGCCTTCCGCGACCCGGCGCCGCAGGGTCAGCCGTCCATGGCCCGGAACCAGCGGGGCCTGACCCACCTGTCGTTCCTCGTCGACGACGTCGATGTCGCGTCGCAGCGCCTGACCCGCTTCGGCGGCACCATCGTCGACGGGACCCGCTCCAAGCCGGGGATCGACATCGTGTTCCTCGCCGATCCCGACGGTGTCCGCGTCGAGTTGATGGCCGGATAGAACGGGTGGCGCAACACCGAACCCGAGTCGTTGGCTCGCGGCCGGCTCCCCAGGAGGCGCCATGAAGTACGTCCAAGCGGCGGGTTTGCGGGTCTCGGCGATCGGGCTCGGATGCTGGCAGTTCGGCTCCCGGGACTGGGGCTACGGCAAGGCGTACGGCGAGACCACCGCGGTGCAGCTCGTCCATCGGGCCCTCGACCTCGGCGTGAACCTGGTCGACACCGCGGAGATCTACGCCCGGGGTGTCTCCGAAGCGATCGTCGGACGGGCTCTCGAAGGCCGGCGCGACGAAGCGTTCGTGGCGACGAAGGTCTTCCCGGTGTGGCCGACCGCCGGTCGAGTCGAGGAGCACGGCCGGCTGTCCGCGCTGCGCCTCGGCGTCGAGAGCATCGACCTCTACCAGGTGCATTGGCCGAACCCGGTCGTCCCGCTCCGCTCGACGATGCAGGGGATGCGCCGGCTCCAAGACGCCGGCATCGTGCACCACGTCGGTGTGAGCAACTTCTCACCGGACCGGTGGTCAGCCGCGGAGCAGGAGCTCGGCCGGCCGGTGGTGTCGAACCAGGTGCACTTCAGCCTGCTGCACCGAAAGCCCGATCACGGCAACGCCGCCTACGCCGCGACCAAGGATCGGATCGTCATCGCGTACAGCCCGCTGGAGCAAGGCGTCCTCGGTGGCCGCTACGACGCGGAGCACCCGCCGCCGGGACCGGCGCGACGCAACAACCCGCTCTGCCTGCCCGAGAACCTCGAACGGGCGACCCCGATCATCGAGACCATCCGTCGGGTCGCGAGCGCCCACGACGCCACCCCGGCCCAGGTGGCGCTGGCCTGGCTGCTCACCAAGCCGAACGTTGTCGCGATCCCCGGCGCTAGCTCGGTTGAACAGCTGGAGCGCAACGTCGCGGCGGCCGACCTCGACCTCACCGAGGACGAGGAGGCCGAGCTCACCGCCGTGAGCGACCGGTTCCAGCCGATCAGCGGTCCCGCCACCGGTCTGGCCCTGCTGCGCGCTCGCCGGTCCACCGCGGCGTAGCCGGAAGGGTCACGGTCGGCGCGACGGGAGCCGGCTTCAGGTGAGGCGACGCCAGTTGGCCGAGCTCCGCTCGTAACCGGACCCGGTTCTGACGGTGTGAACCTTCCCGCAGTCCACTTCGAGGATCTCGGCGGGGACTCGGGTCCCGCTCGCCGTCAGGTCGTCGCGTTTGCCTCGTCGCAGCAGGGCGGCAGCCTACGACGGTGCCCCGGCGTCCGCGTCACCAACGACACGGGACGGGCGCACACCCCGCGGATCGCGGGATGTGCGCCCCTCCGAAGGTGTCGTTAGTGCGCGGTGGTCTCCACCGCTGCCGCGTCGCGGGTCAACAAGAGCACCGTGAGGATCAGGAGCCACCCGGCCCAGACCAAGAACGCGATGAAGCCGACGGTGTGGATCGCGGCGTTGTTGTCGGCGACACCGATCCCGGCGACCAGCCACAGGGCGGCGATACCTGCGCCGACCCAGCCGAGGAACCGTTCCACGATCGGGTATCGCAGGATCATGACCGACGTCGCAGACGTGAAAACGGCCAGCGCGAACGCGCTGAAGGCCAAGAACACGGTGGCCAGCAGGTAGAAGGCCTGCGCGCCGGACCCGCCGAGTTCTCCGACGTAGAGCGCGACGTACGCGACGATCCCACTCGCGACGATGGCGAACGCCACGCTGGCGATCCCGCCGACGAGGGCGATCACCG
>DAIPLE010000057.1:0-11572 GCA_036769425.1 Actinomycetota bacterium | reverse complement strand
GCGACGAGGAGGCCGGGTTGGCCGGCGAGGTCGGCGAGGGGCACCGCGGGCTCGACGGTGAGGAGCCGGGCCCGGCGGCACTGGCCGGCGGCCTCGCGGGCCACACGGCGGAGCCGGGTCACGGCTCGGGTGGCCCGCTCGGCGTCCCAGCGGACGACGGAGCGGGCGGCGACGACGAGGAGCACCGCGTCGACGCCGACCTCGCTGCAGTGGCGGACGACCGCGTCGGGGTGTTCCCCTTTGGTGAGTGCGCAGGCGACGCGCAGCGGCGGGTGCAGGATCGGTTCGGTAGCAGGCGCGGCTCGGGCCTCGAGGGTGAGGGCCCCGGGCTGGGTGGCGGTGATCGTGTACTCGCGCCAGTGACCGGCGCCGTCGGCGGCGGTGATCAGCTCCCCGGTTCGGAGGCGCCGGACCCGTTGGAGGTGATGCCCGTCGGCGTCGGTGACGCCCAGCCGGTCGTCGAGGTGCTCGACGATGAGGTGGGCGACGGCGTCGGCGCTGGCGCACCAGGCGACCCGGGTCACGGGACGGCTACTGGAACGCGGAGCGCAGCTTGGAGAAGACGCCCTTGTCGGGGGGTGCGATCTCCTCGCCTCGCAGCTCGGCGAGGCGGCGCAGCAGATCCACTTCTTCCTCTGAGAGTCGGGTGGGGACCTCGACGTCGACCCGGACCAGCAGGTCGCCGCGGCCCCGGCCTCGCAGCGACGGGATCCCGACGTGTTTCACCCGGAACAGCTGACCGGGTTGGGTGCCGGGCGGGACGAGCACCTCGTGCTCGGCGTCGAGGCCGGTGACCGTGAGCCGGGTGCCGAGCGCGGCTTGCGCCACCGAGATCTGGCGGACGTGGAGCAGATCGTCGCCGTGGCGTTCGAAGTCGGGATGGGCGGCGACGCGGATGGTGACGTACAGGTCGCCGGGGATCCCGCCTCGGGGCGCGGCGGGGCCGCGGCCGGCGAGGCGGAGGCGTTGCCCGTCGCCGACCCCGGCGGGGACTTCGACGTCGATGCTGCGGTGGGCTTGGATCCGTCCGTCGCCGCGGCAGTCGCGGCACTGGGTGAGGATGCGGCGGCCGGTGGCCTCGCAGACCGCGCACGGTGCGGCGGTGACGATCTGGCCGAGGATCGACCGGCGGACCTGGCGGACCTCGCCGGCGCCGCCGCACACGTCGCAGCGGGTGGGGTGGGTGCCGGGCTCGCAGCCGGAGCCGTCACAGCGGGGACAGCTGACCGGCAACGACGCGTCGATGGTCTCGGTCTTGCCGAACATGGTGTCGGCGAGGGTGAGCTGGACGACGACTTCGGCGTCGCCGCCGCGGGTCGGGCCCGCGGGGCCGCGGCGGGATCCGAACGGGTCGCCGGCGAAGAAGGCGTCGAAGAGGTCACCGAACCCGAACGTCTCGCCGCCGCCGGAGCGGGCGGCGCCGGTGTCACCGAAGAGGTCGTAGCGGCGACGCCGTTCGGGGTCGCGCAAGGTCTCGTAGGCGACGCTGATCTCTTTGAAGCGCTCTTCGGCGTCGGGGGTGTCGGGTTGCGAATCGGGGTGGTAACGGCGGGCGAGGTCGCGGTAGGCGCGTTTGATGTCTTCGTCGCTGGCGTGACGGTCGACGCCGAGCACCTCGTAGTGGTCGCGGGTCATGAGAGGTGCCGGCCGAGCTGCTCGGACACCGCGGTGACCGCGGCGAGCGCGTGGCGGTAGTCCATCCGGGTCGGGCCGAGGATGCCGACGATGCCGGCGGGGTGGCGGTCGAGCTCGAAGGGGGCGAGGACGATGGCGCAGTCGCGCAGCTCGTCGACGCGGTGCTCGGAGCCGATGCTGACCGTCAAGCCGGCGTCGAGGAGCTCTCGGACGAGGGAGACGACGAGGACCTGGTGCTCGAGGACCTCGAGGAGCCGCGCGGCGCGCTCCCCGGTCTCGAACGCCTCCTGCTCCGCGGCGAGGCGGCTGGCGCCGCCGATGTAGAGCGGTTCGATGTGGTCGACGCCGGAGGCGTCGACGAGGGCGTCGTGGCCGAGCGCGACGATGGCGTCGACGTCGGGTTGGCCGCTGCGGGGCGCGTCGGGCAGCTTCGACCAGTGGTGGTCGCGCAGCAGGCGGTCGAGGGTCTCGCCGGCGGTGTGGACCTGGGTGTCGTCGGTGTCGTCGGGGAGTGGCACGACGCTCTTGTGGACCGCGCCACTGGAGAGGACGACGACGAGCATCGCCACGTTGAGCTGGAGGGGGACGAGCTGGACGCTGCGGACCCGGGCCTGGTCTGGTTCGGGGCCCATGACCAGCGCGGCGTGGTGGCTGACGCGGGAGAGGAGCTGGCTGGTCTCGGTGAGGAGGTCTTCGAGGGCCTGATGCGCCGACGCGAAGAAGTCGGCAACGGCGCGGCGCTGCCCGGCGGGCAAGCCGCCTTGATGGCTGAAGTGGTCGACGAAGTAGCGGTAGCCCCGATCGGTGGGGATCCGCCCCGCGGAGGTGTGGGGCTGCACGAGGTACCCGTCGCGTTCGAGGATGGTCATCTCGTTGCGGACGGTGGCGCTGGAGACCTGCAGCTGAGGGGCGCGGGCGATGGTCTGGGATCCGACCGGCTGGGCTGTCTCGACGTACTCCTCCACGACCGCCTTGAGGATGGCGGCCTTGCGCTCGTCGAGCTCGGCCTGGTCAGGATGGTCCATGGGCTGCGATCGCTGGGCGCCGGGACGCCGGGGGTGGGTTGGCACTCAATCCTACCGAGTGCCAATCGGGGTGCGGGGCGGGGCGGTGGAGGCCGCGAGGAGCCGGACGGTGACGTCGGTGGCGAGCAGGCGACCCCGGCGGGTCAGGGTCATCCGGTCCCCGTCGGGGGTGAGGAGCCCGGCGGCGGTGAGGGCCTCGACCTCGGTGTCGGCGCCGGGGAGCGGGACGGCGCCGCGCCGGGTGCGCAGCGCGAGGGCGAACGCCTCGTCGGCTCGGGTGGCGACGTCGAGGTGTTCCCCGTCAGCTTCGGGGGCCGCGCCGGTGCGGATCCGTTCGATGTAACGCTCGGGGGTGCGGACGTTCCAGGTGCGGTGACCGGCCCGGTGGGCGTGGGCGGCGCAGCCGATCGCGACGTAGTCGCCCTGGTCCCAGTAGAGAAGGTGGTGGCGGCACTCGTGGCCCGGTCGGGCCCAGTTCGACACCTCGTACCAGTCGAGCCCGTGCGCGGAGAAGATGTCGTCGGTGAGCTCGTACTTGCGGGCCTGATCGTCGTCGTCAGGGGCGGGGGCGGTGCCCGCGGCGACGCGTCGGCCTAGCGCCGTGGCCGGCTCGACGGTGAGCGCGTACGCACTGACGTGCGGTGGGTCGAGGTCCAGCGCGGCGTCGAGGGTGGCTCGCCAGTCGTCGATCGACTCCCCCACCGTCCCGTAGATCAGGTCGAGGTTGAACGTCTCGAACCCGTGGTCGCGGGCCGCGTCGACGGCGCGGGTGACCGCCGGGACGTCGTGGTCGCGGCCGAGCGCGGCGAGGACGTGGGGGCGGAAGGACTGCACCCCGAACGAGCAGCGGTTCACCCCCGCGACGCGGTAGCGGGCGAGCTTGGCCCCGTCGACCGATTCGGGGTTGCACTCGACGGTGACTTCGGCGTCGGGGGCGCGGGGGATCTCGTCGAGGATGCGGGCCAGCGCATCGGCGGGAAGCAGGGACGGGGTGCCACCGCCGACGAAGACGCTGGTGGCGACGTCGAGGTCCCCGGAGCGGGTTCGGGCCCGAAGGTCGGTGACGCAGGCGTCGACGTAGTCGTCGATGAGCGCCGACCGGTCGGTCCAGGTGGCGAAGTCGCAGTAGTCGCACTTCGACGCGCAGAACGGGATGTGCACGTACACGCCGAGCGCCACACCCCATCCTCGCGCCATCGACCGGCAGGCGACGCCGACGACCAGGCGACGGTCGACGCTGGTTCGGGGGCGACGGGCGGCGGGGAGCGGCGCGAGGCTGGTGGAGTGGACCCCGATCCGGGCGCGGCCCGGCGCGACGTGCGCGCCTTCCTCGCCGAGCAGGCGCCGAACGGCCGGTATCCGAGGGACTTCGTGCGACGCCTCGCGGCCGCGGGGTACGTCGCGCCGCACTGGCCAGTGCCGTGGGGACGAGCCGCGACTCCGGCCGAGCAGCTGGCGATCGACGAGGAGCTGCGGGCCGCGCAGGCTCCTCGGCCGGTGAACCCGATCGGGATCGGCTGGGCCGGTCCGACCCTGCTGGTCGCGGGCACCGACGAGCAGCAGCGGCGGTGGCTGCCCGGGATCCTCGACGGGTCCGAGCTCTGGTGTCAGCTGTTCAGCGAGCCGGAGGCTGGGAGCGATCTGGCGTCGCTGACGACCCGGGCGGAACGCGACGGGGACGAGTACGTCGTGCACGGCCACAAGGTGTGGACGACGATCGCGCACCTGGCCCGTTGGGGGATCCTGCTGGCCCGCACCGACCCCGACCGGCCGCGCCGGCGGGGCATCTCGTACTTCGTGCTCGACATGCGGGCGGCGGGGGTGACGGTACGGCCGATCCGTCAGATGACGGGGGCGAGCGACTTCAACGAGGTGATCCTCGACGGAGTTCGGGTGCCGGTCGACCATCGGGTGGGCGACGACGGCGACGGATGGGGGCTGGCCCGGGTGACGCTCGGCAACGAGCGGGTGTCGCTGTCGAGCGAAGGGGCGTTGTGGGGTCTGGGTCCGACGATGCACGACGTCGTCGAGCTGGTCCGGGCCCACGGCGGAAGCGACGACGCGTCGCGGCGCCAGCGCCTCGCGGCGCATCTCACCGAGGCCGAGGTGCTGCGCCTGATCCGGTTACGGACGGTGGCGGCCCGGGTGCGGGGCCTGGAGCCGGGCCCGGAGGCGTCGGTCCGCAAGACCCTCGCGGACCGGCACGGCCAGCACGTCTTGGGCGACGCGGTCGAGTTGGCCGGCGCGTACGGGATGCTGCGCGACGCGGGACCGTTCGGTGAGCCCGGGGACGAGTGGGCCACGGGGTACCTGTTCTCGCCCGCGTTGACGATCGGGGGCGGAACCAGCGAGGTGCAGCGCGGCATCATCGCCGAGCGGCTGCTCGGACTGCCCCGCGACGCCGAGGCACCGGAGCGCTGACCCGGCTCGCTCAGGTGAGCGCGGCGCCGATCCCGTCGACGATCGACGCCACCCACTGCTCGTACTTGCGTTTCATGCCGGTCTTGAGACCGAAGCCGACCGCGTCTCGGGCGCTGACACCGACCCGGGATCCCGCGGCGCCGGCGTCGATGGTCACGGCGGTGCGGGTCGGGAGCGACGACGCGGCGATGAACGCCCCGCCGATGATCCGCATCTTGGCTTGGGATCCGCTGACCACCTCGAGCCGGTCGAGGGTGTCGACGACGACCCGGTGCGAGTAGGGACGGAACCAGGTGAGCACCCGTTCCCGCACCTCCGCCGGGGTGAGCGACACGTCGAAGGTGTCGGTGTGGGTCAGCGGTGCCATCGGCCGCAGACTACGGCGACGACCGACGCGAGCCGAGATCAGCTGTCGAGACGGAGCGCGGCGACGAACGCCTCCTGGGGAACCTCGACGCGGCCGATCTGCTTCATTCGCCGCTTCCCTTCCTTCTGGCGTTCGAGGAGCTTGCGTTTGCGGGTGACGTCACCGCCGTAGCACTTGGCGAGCACATCCTTGCGTTTGGCTTTCACGGTCTCGCGGGCGATGACCCGTCCCCCGATGGCGGCTTGGATCGGGACGTCGAAGAGCTGTCGGGGGATGAGCTCGCTGAGCTTGTCGGTCATGCGGCGCCCGTAGTCCTGGGCCTTCTGGCGGTGCACGATGGTCGAGAAGGCGTCGACGGGGATCCCGTTGAGCAACACGTCGACCCGCACCAGGTTGGAAGGCCGGTAGCCAGCCGGTTCGTAGTCGAGGCTGGCGTAGCCCCGGGTTCGGGACTTGAGGACGTCGAAGAAGTCCATGACGATCTCGGCGAGCGGCAGGGTGTAGACAAGCTCGACGCGTTCTTCGGAGAGGTACTCCATCTTCGTCATGTCGCCTCGGCGGGACTGGGCCAGGTCCATGAGCGGCCCGACGTAGTCGGTCGGGGTGAGGATGGTGACGGTGACGTACGGCTCTTCGATCTGTTCGATCTCGTTCGCCGGTGGCAGCGCCGACGGGTTGTCGACGAGCTCGACGGTGCCGTCGGTGCGATGCGCCTGGTACTCGACGTTTGGGGCAGTGGCAACCAGGGACAGGTCGTACTCGCGTTCGAGTCGCTCCCGGACGATCTCCATGTGCAACAGGCCGAGGAACCCGCAGCGGAACCCGAACCCGAGCGCCCCGGAGGTCTCGGGTTCGTAGGTGAACGACGAATCGTTGAGCCGGAGCCTCTCGAGCGCCTCGCGCAGGTCGGCGTACTCGTCGCCGACGACCGGGTACAGGCCGCAGAACACCATGGGCTTCGGGTCGCGGTACCCAGAGAGCGGCGCGCCCGGGTGCGCGGCCGTGGTGACCGTCTCGCCGACGCGCGCTTGGCGGACCTCCTTGATGCCCGCGATCAGGTAGCCGACCTCGCCCGGTCCGAGGGACGCCACCGGCGTCGGGGCCGGGCTGCGGACCCCGACCTCCTCGGCGTCGTGGGTGGCGTTGGCTTGCACGTACCGCAGACGGGCGCCGGTGACGAGGGTGCCGTCGAAGACCCGCACCGAGCTGACGACACCCCGGTACGAGTCGTAGGACGAGTCGAAGATCAAGGCCCGAAGGGGCGCGTCGGGATCGCCGGTCGGGGACGGGATGCGCTCCACGACCGCGTCGAGCAGCTCGGGGACCCCTTCGCCGGTCTTGGCCGAGATGCGCAGCAGGTCCGAAGCGGGGAGGCCGAGCACCCGCTCGATCTCGGCGGCGCGACGATCGGGTTCGGCCTGCGGGAGGTCGATCTTGTTGAGGACCCCGACGATGGTCAGGTCGGCTTCGAGCGCCGCGTAGCAGTTGGCGAGGGTCTGGGCCTCGATGCCCTGGCTCGCATCGACGAGGAGGACGGCGCCTTCGCACGCTGCGAGGCTGCGCGACACCTCGTAGGCGAAGTCGACGTGGCCCGGGGTGTCGATCAGGTGCAGCACCGCGTCACGCCAGTTGAGCCGCACGTTCTGGGCTTTGATGGTGATCCCGCGTTCGCGTTCGAGATCCATCGTGTCGAGGTACTGCTCCCGCATCAACCGAGCGTCGACGGCGCCGCACAGCTCGAGGATGCGGTCGGCGAGGGTGCTCTTGCCGTGGTCGACGTGGCTCAGCAACGAGAAGCATCGGCTGCGTGAGATGTCCAAGCCGGACTCCGGGAGGGTTCGGGCAGCGACGCCGGGTCGGCGAGCGGGTCGGGCCGGACCCGACGCGTCCGCGAGCGTAGCGACGACCGCAGCTGGCCCGGCGCGAGCCGTGGGGGCGACGGTCACCCGACACGGCGACGGCCGCCGGTGAGGTGAGGCTCCGCTTCGACGCCGGGCGGTCAGGCGCGTCCCGTGCCGACCGGCGGGTTATCGTCCGAGACTCGTGGGGAGCGGGCCAGCGCAAGAGGCGACGGTTCCGGAGCGACCCGAGCCGGTTGGTGGCCGTCCGGTTCGGCGATACCTGATCCTGGGCGCGACCGCAGTGTCGGGATCGCTGCTCGTCGGTCTCTGGCGTCACTCCCCGATCTCGGTGCTGTTGGTCGCGGTTTCGACCGTCGGGGCCGCCACCATCGCGGTGCTGGAGCGGCGGACGCCCCGGCTCGGTCCGCGGCCCATCGTCGCCGCGATCGGACTGCTGTTCGTGGTGGCGGTCAGCGTGGCGCCCCGGACGTCGAACGACCTGTGGTCCTACACGATCTACGGGCGCATGGTCAGCGTCTACGGGGACAGCCCCTACGACAAGGTCCCCGTCGACTTTCGCTCCGACCCGTTCTTCGCGAACGTCAGCCCGCGATGGCAGCACCGCGGTTCGGTCTACGGGCCGGCGTTCGTGGGCTTCGCGGCGGCCGGCACCGCGCTGGCCGGCGACTCGCCCCTCGCGACCCGGTTGTTCTTCCAGCTCACCGCGGCCGCGGCGGCGATCGCGGTCCTGTGGCTGATCTGGCGCCGCACCCGCAGCGCCGCCGCGCTCGCCTGGCTCGGCCTGCACCCGCTCCTCGGCCCGGTCATCGTCAACGGGGGCCACAACGACATTGCCATCGGCCTGGCGGTGCTCGTCGCCGCGATGCTGGTCCGTCGACGCCGCGGGTGGGCGGCTGGCATCGTGCTTGGCGTCGCCGCGCTGATCAAGCTCACCACGATGCTCGCCCTGGTCGGCGTCGTGCTCTGGGGGTGGCGTCGTCGTGAGCGGCGCGTCGCCGTCACCGCCACCGTCGCGGCAACCGCGGTGCTCGTCATCGGGTATCTCCCCTTCCTCGGCGGCGCGTCTCGCGTCCTCACCGGCGCCGACAAGACCCTCACCCCCGCGTCGCCGTTCAACCCGCTCGGCGCTGCCCTCCTCGGCCACGACGCCTGGCGCGACATCCCCCAGCCACTGGTGCCGAACGACACGCTCATCGCCATCTTCTACGCCTCGCTCGTGGTCGTAGCGGTCCTGGCCCTCGCCACCGCGTGGCGAGCGGCTCAGGCTCGAGAACCCGAAGGTGCGATCGGTGCCGCGACCGGTTCGTACACGGTGGCGGCCGAGTACAGCTTCCCGTGGTACGCGGGGTGGGCGTTGCCGGTCCTCGCCGACCATGAGCCGACCGCCCTCGCCTGGGTGGTCTGGGTGCAGGCCGCGGTGATGCTCGCCGCCCTCAAGCTGCCGATCCACCCCAGTACGACGATCCTCGACACCACGCTGCGGGGGACGATCACGTACGCCGCGCCCATCCTGGTGCTCATCGCGTTCGTCGTCGCCGGACTGAGGACCACGCGTCACGGCTGGACCGACCGTCCGTCTCACCCATCGGTCGGTGCCACGCCGGGTGGGATCACGACGCCGCGGTGAGCCCGGCCGGAGGCAGGTTCGGTCGTCGGTCCACGCTCAGCCGGCTCAGCCGCTGAGGAGATGCCAATCGCCGACTGCTACTCTGCGTGGGTCCCCAGAGACTTCGGAACGGAACTCGACGCGTCGTGGCGAACATCAAGGGTCAGATCAAGCGGAACCGTCAGAACGAGACGCGACGGTTGCGCAACAAGGCGGTTCGCACCGAGCTCAAGTCGCGGGTGAAAGGGGCGGCGGTCGCCGCCGCCGAAGGCTCCCCGGACGCCGACGACCAGTTGCGGATCGCCCAGAAGCGGCTCAACAAGGCCGGCGCGAAGGGTCGGATCCACCCCCGTCAGGCGTCCCGACGGACGTCGCGGCTCATGAAGCGCGCCGCGAAGGGTGCGCAGACCTAGCGTCTGCACCCCATCGGGGCCGCGGACCGGTCGACCCGACCCGCCCGCTCGCGACATCGGGGCGTGGGGCTAACGGGTTCCGGTCCTGCGCCGCGCCGGTGACCCGAGGGCCGCGAGCCGGGCGACGAGCAGCTCCACGACGGCATCCTCGGGGATGGCACGCGCCCCTTTGAGATCCAGGTCGGCGTGGGCCAGGAGATCGAAGGCCCGGCGGAGACCGTCGGTGCCCAGCGCCCGGGCCTGGCGGAGCCGGAACCCGGCGGCTCGCGGGTTGGTGCGACCCCCGATCGCCGCCGCGGCGTCCTCGTTGGTCTGCACCGCGGGGTCATCGAGTCGCAGGAGACGCCGGTAGTGGCCGTGCAGCATCGCGGTGATCTGCAACGGGTGCATCGGCTTGGGCTGGCGAGGGCTGGTGACAGTGAGGAGCCGCCGGACGGTGGCCAGCGACCCAGGGATGTCGCCCCGCTCGATGGCGTTCGTGAGGTCCCAGACCGGGATCGAGCCGGCCTCCCCGAGGTACGGGGTGACGTCGTCGACGTCGAGATGCGCCTCGGGTGGATGCGCGCTGGCGAGCGTTGCTACCAGGCCCGGCACGAGGCCGGCGTCGTCGCCGACATGGGCGCGGATGGCGTCGCTGGCGGCGTGGGTCAGGTCGAGGTCGTGGCCGCCCAACTCGAGCGCGAGGACGTCGGCGGTCTTCTCCGACGTCGGGCCGGTCACGGTGCCGTGGGCTCGTGCACCTTTGTCGAGCGCGTCGGGAGTCTTGCCGCCGCCCACGACGAGGATCAGCTCGGTGGTTGACAGCGGATCGTCGAGATACGCGACGAGCGGCACGGCGTCCGCGGCGCGCAGATTCCCGATGTCGCGGACGATGACGATGCGCCGGGAGGTCATGAACGGTGGGCTCGACGCCGCGTTGACCACCGCGCCAACCACGCCGTCGTTGCCGACGACGTCCTCGGTTTCGCCCCGGCCGGGGACCGTGAACTCCTCGACGGTGAGGGACCGGTCGTCGCCGTCGAGGAGTTCGTCGACGAGGTTGGTGACCGCGTCGTCGCGCAGCACCGGATCGTTGCCGGTCACGAGGTGGACACTCACCGGACCGCCACCGGCGTTTCGGTGAGGATGGCCTCGACGGTGCGGCACACCCGGACGGTGCCGGCGACGTCGTGGACCCGGACGATGCGGGCGCCGTGGGCGACGCCGTACGCCGCGGCGGCGAGCGACGCGTCGCGCCGGTCGTGGAGGTCGAGGCCGAGGAGGTCGCCGAGAAACCGTTTGTTCGACGCCGACAGCAAGAGGGTGTAGCCGAGGTCGGCGAGCCGGTCGGTCTCGCGGAGGAGCTGGGCGCTCATGGCGGGGGTCTTGCCGAGGTCGAGGCCGGCGTCGAGGGCGATCTGGTCCGCCGACAGCCCCGCGGCTCGGGCCTGCTCGGCCCGCTCGGTCAGGAACGTGGCGACGTCGCGGAGCAGGTCGGCGTAGCGCGGTTCGGGGTCAGGCACGCGGGGTGCGAGCCGGATGTGGGTGGCGACCACCGACGCGTGGTGTCGAGCCGCGACCGACAGGTAGCTCGGGTCGGCGAACCCGCTGATGTCGTTGCCGACGACGGCGCCGGCCTGGCAGGAGGCGTCGAGCACCGACGCCCGCCAGGTGTCGACGGAGATCGGGGCCGCGACTCGGTCGTGGAGGGCCTCGATGGTCGGGACGACCCGGTCGAGCTCCTCGGCTTCGTCGACGTCGGGTCCGGGGCCGGCCTTCACGCCACCGACGTCGAGGAGGTCGGCGCCGTCGGCAAGGAGCTGCTCGGCCCGCCGCATGAGGTCATCGAGGTCGAACGTGGCGCCGCGGTCATAGAACGAGTCGGGGGTCCGGTTGAGGATTCCCATCACCAGGGCCCGGTGGGTGAGGTCGTGGACCCGGTCGCCGAGTTGATAGGCCCAGGGCATCTCGGCGGAGCCTACGTCGGCGATTCGAAGGCAGGGCTGGTTGCGGCCCGCGTCACCGCGTCGGCGCGGTGGTCGAGGTCGGGACCGTCGGCGGCATGGTTGTGGTCGTGGTGTCGGTGGTCGACGGGACCAGGACCTGCTGTCCGTCGCGGAGTCGGGCGGCGAGGTTCACGGCGTCGAGGTTGGCGTCGGGTCGCGCGCCCCCGGCGGTGTCGATGGCGTCGATGACCCGGTCCCCGCCCGGGAGGGTGACGACACCAGGGCGGGTGACGGCGCCGGCCACGTGCACCACCACCC